>NZ_DATMGA010000012.1:0-82010 GCF_035555955.1 Eoetvoesiella sp.
GATGATGAAGTCGCACAGCATGGCCAGCTCGCAGCCGCCGCCCAGCGCGTAGCCCGACACCGCAGCAATGATGGGCTTGCGGATGCGCCGCAGCGCTTCCCAATCGTGCCCCAGGTAGTCCTGGTTGAACACGTCGGTATACGACCAGTTGCGCATGGCGTCGATATCGGCCCCTGCCGCAAAGGCCTTTTCGCTGCCGGTCAGCACCACGGCCCCGATCCCGGGATCGGCGTCGAACGTGCGCAGGGCCGCGGCCAGCTCTGCCACCACGTCGTTGTTCAGCGCGTTCAGGGCCTTGGGGCGATCCAGCACCAGCAACCCGACGCGACCGCGAGTTTCAATTTTCACCAATGCTGCGCTCATGTTGACTCCTTGCAGGTAATATTGAGGAATGAATAAAGAACCGTTACTTTACCGCCTAACGCCGTCCGACCCCGCCGGCCATCAGTTCTCGGTGCAACTCATCATTCGCCGGCCCAATCCGAAAGGCCAGGAGTTCACGCTGCCCGCCTGGATTCCCGGCAGCTACCTCATCCGCGATTTTTCGCGGCAGATCACCAGCATAAGCGCCCGCAGCGGCAAAAAGCCGGTGCCCGTGCGCAAGACCGGCAACCACAGCTGGCGCTGCGCGCCTTGCGCAGGACCGCTTACCCTCGAATACACCGTCTACGCCTGGGATCTTTCCGTGCGCGGCGCCCACTTCGACCAGACCCACGCCTTTTTCAACGGCGCCAGCGTGTTTCTTGGCGCAACCGGACACGAGCACGAACCCTGCTACGTGGAATTGCTCGCTCCGCCGCACGCCCGCAACTGGAAGGTCTACACTAGCCTGCCCGAAGCGGCCGGCCATAGCCTGGCCGCGCGCCGCCACGGCTTCGGCATGTACCGGGCGCCCGACTACGACGCGCTGCTCGACCACCCGGTCGAAATGGGCACTCCGCAGTGCGTCCGCTTCAAGGCGCACGGGGCGGAACACGAAATGGTGTTCACGGGCCTGGCGCCCAATATCGACCTCAAGCGCATCGCCGCCGACGCGCAAAAAATCTGCGCCGCCCAGATTGCGCTGTTCGAGCCCGCCAGCAAGCGTGCGCCCTTCCTGGATTCGTCCGACCGCTACGTCTTCATGACCATGGTCACGGCCGACGGCTACGGCGGGCTGGAACACCGCGCCTCCACCGCACTGATGGCGGCACGCACCGATTTGCCCACCCTCGGCCAGGACAACCCGGGCGATAGCTACCAGACTTTCCTGGGGCTGGTCAGCCACGAATACTTCCATACCTGGAACGTCAAGCGCATCAAGCCGGCGGCCTTTGCGCCCTACGACCTGAGCCGCGAGAACCACACCCGCCTGCTGTGGGTATTCGAAGGCTTCACCTCGTATTACGACGACCTGATGCTGCTGCGCTCGGGCGCCATCGACCAGGCCAGCTACCTGCGCCTGCTGGGCAAAGCCATCAGCGGCGTGCTGCGCACGCCGGGCCGCCACAAGCAGTCGATCGCGGAAAGCTCGTTCGATGCCTGGACCCGCTATTACAAGCAGGACGAGAACTCGCCCAACGCCCTGGTCAGCTACTACACCAAGGGTTCCCTTGCCGCGCTGGGTCTGGACATGACCATCCGGCGCGAATCGGGGGGCAGCCGCTCGCTGGACGATGTCATGCGCCTGCTGTGGGACAGATACGGCCGCGATTTCTACCAGGGCTCGGGCAAGGGCGTGCCCGAAAACTCCATCGCCAGGCTCGTTCGCGAAGCCACCGGCGTCGATGTCTCGGACTTCATTGCCCGCTATGTCGATGGGCGCGAAGACATTCCGCTGCAATCCTTGTTGCGGCAGCAAGGCATCAGGCTCGAATTGAAGGCCGCGTCGCCAACGCCGACGCTCGACGTCCGCATCCGCCCGGCACACGGAGAAACCGTGCTGGCCACGGTTTTCGAAGGCGGGGCGGCGCACCGCGCGGGCCTGTCGGCGGGCGACATACTGGTGGCAATCAACGGCCTGCGCGTCACCGAGACCGGCCCCGACCGCCTTTTACAAGCCTACCAGCCCGGCGACACGGTAACGGTTCACGTATTCCGGCGCGACGAACTGCGAGCCTTCGACGTGACTGTCTCCGAACCAGCCAGAACAGAGTGCATCCTGACGGCCGCGGCGCCGGCCTGACGCGTTTCGTTGGGGGCTTCGCCGAACCGCTTCCGGTAAGCCGCGGCAAATCGGCCCAGATGCGTATAACCCCAGCGCATCGCCACTTCGGAAACATTGCTGTCCACGGACGCGCTCAGCAGTTCCTGCCGTATCTTGTCCAGGCGCAGGTTTCGCAACAATTGCATGGGGCTGGCGCCATACTGAAGCTGGCACATACGCGACAAGCTCCTCAGGCTCGTACCGCTGTGCTCTGCGATGTCGTCCAGCGAAATGCCTTCGTGCAGGTGAGCCTCTATGAATTCTCGCGCGCGCCGCAGACGCTTGGGCACCTGGGCGCAGTCGCCGCCAAAGTAATGCTCGCGCAGAGAAATGGATTGCGCGCATAAAAGATGGCGCATCAGCGCCTCTTCGGCAACCCTGGCCTTCAACCAGCCCAAGGGCGACGGCTGCGCGGCCTGCTCGCAGAAATAGCGCATCAAGGCATTCCATTGCTCGCCGTCCCCCGAGCCCAGGTCGATCCGCCGGTTGAACTTCAGCGGCTTGCCAGGGTGGACGCCCGTCAAACTGCCGTACTCCGCATACAGGCGGCCAAGCGGCACTTTCAGGATGATCTGCGTGGCCCCGGCCTTCCAGTCAAGCCGGTGCGGCATATTCGAGGGCAAAATCACCCCCGACCCGGGGCCGGCCGTCCAACTGCCTTCATCGCATTCGATATCCACCGATCCGGACAACGGCATCTGAAGCAGCAGAAACTCTCCGGCGGGGCGCGTTTCTTCGACGGTAACCGCCTCGCCGTACTCGAGCATGCAGACACTCAGCACCCCGGCCTTGACGCCATGCAGCCGCGCAGCCAGCGTGGCGCCGCGCGGCTCCAGGATATGGTCGTTCAAGAGTTCCGCAACACGCAAACGGATCTCGTCGACATCGTCCGAGGCAAGCAGCATGTGCTGCCTGAACAGGGGCTCGGTCCATTCCGCCAGTAAGTCGGCCATTTCCAGCCTCTCGCTTCGCTGAAGAAAGCACGGTCGGCGGCGAACGCCCCCGACCTATATGCTTCAATAGTACGCCAGGCCCGGGCGCCGAACAACCGCGCGCCCCATCCCCGGACCCCGCCGGAACAGCATGCCTTCGCGCAAACGGAACGATGGACGTCGATCAGGCCGAAACAAGCTCCTGTCCGGCCTGCGCTTGAAGCAGCACCGGCTGGTGGCCGCTGTTGTCGGCCAGCATCTCTTCCCGGTAGAAACCCATGTTCTCGATGGTTGGCAGGTCATTGAAGCAGAACAGGCAGGCATCCTCGGTCTGCGAGGCATTGACGTGTTCGTGCCAGGCCCAGGAAGGCACGCAGAAGATATCGTGCTCCTGCCAGTCGAAGCGCCGGCCGTCGATGATCGAGTAGCCACGGCCCTTGGCCACCTGATACAAGAAGCTGCCGGTATGGCGATGCGCCTTGCCGACGAATCCGGGCCGCAGCAATTGCATGCTGGCGCCCATCGTGGCCATGACATGGCCGCCGGTGACCGGATTGGTGTAGTGCATCAGCATGCCATCGCAGGGGTTGTCGTCGGCAACCTTGGCATAGCGCAGCAACGCCTCGTAGGTTGGCTCCCACTGGTACTTGAACAACGGGGAGTAGGGCTGGCTCCATTTGACGTCCTGCGGCCGCAAGCCGGGCGCTCCCCATATTCCGACGGAGTCATCCACAGGATGGCCGACAGCCTGATGCAGATCGGGATGCACGCCGAAGAACCCCGCCTCCATGGCGTTTGCCAAGGGGATGTCCAGCCCGTCCTGCCAGATGCACGGCAGTCCGTCCTCCCCGACCCCGTGCTCGTGCCAGCAGCCATTGGGCGTGATCACGAAATCGTTGGCGCCCAGCGGCATCTTGTGGCCATTGACGATGGTGTAGGCGCCACGGCCCTCCATGATGAAGCGCAATGCCGAAGACGAATGCCAGTGCGCCGAGGCCGCCTCGCCCGGATGCATCACCTGCAGACCCGAATACAGCCAACCCACCGCAGCCGCCACATCCCTCCGGCCGGGATTGTCCAGGTAGATGACCCGCCGGCCCGCTTTTTCCGGCGACACCAAAGACACCGAGCGCAGCACATGCTCGCGCAGGTCGCCGTATCGCCACAACATCGGCACGGACTGCGACTTGGGCTGCCACGGCTCGATCTTGTTGGCGACAGTCCACAACGCCGCCGTGTTCAGCCGTCCCAGCTCCTCGTAGTACTCCACCAGTTCGGGCGTATCTTCGACAGACGCACGGCCTGCGACTTCCTCGCGGTAAGCATCGTAAGCAACCTTGGACATGATCAGTTCTCCTTGGGGGGACAACCCGGAATGGGTCCCGACACTTGGAAGATACCCAAGGCACATTCCCGCATCTATCCGGTTTCCGCCAGACTGCATCCGGGGATCGCCAAATCAGCCGCGCCCTCGCTCGATGCGCGCCTGAATGGCCTTGGCGGCGGTGACGCCGTCGGCCAAGGCGGTTACCACGCAAGGATGCTGGCGCTGCGTGACCTCGCCAATGGCGTAGACCCCTGGAAAGCTGGTTTGCGCCGTGGCGGCATCGGTTGCGATAAAGCCCTGTTCGCCGCGGCTCAGGTCAAGGCTGCCGGCAAAGCGTGCATTGGGCTCCCAGCCATAGAACACCAGGATCAGGTCGTAGCGCCGCCCATTGACGGCGCACGCCTGGACATCGACCTGGTACTCGCCCACATGCATTTGCGCGGCCGGGACCTGGCGCACGAATTGCTGTTGCGCACGCACGTTGCGCGCGTAAACCTGCACCAGCGAGGCGCCATGCCGCATGGCGTACAAGGCGTTTTCGAAGGCATTGTCGCCGCCCCCCAGCACCGCCACCTGCTTGCCCGTGAAGTCTTGGGCCACAATGTGCGCGCCCGGGCCGATCAGTACGGACGAGCTCGCCGTCATGCCCTTGCCTCCGGCTTGGGCCGACCCGGCTCCGGCGGCCGCCGTGTCCGCCTGCGGCAGGCCGCGCGCGGTAACGCCCGTGGCCAGTACCACGTGCGCGGCGCGCAGCGTGGCTTCGCCGCCTTCGTGCCTGGCGGTTACGATGAATTCCCGACCGGCGGGCTCGATATGAGCCACGGCATGCGACAAGAGCACCGGCACCCCGGCCTGTTCAAGGCTCAGTTCGAGATTGTCGGCGACCTGCGGGCCGGTCATGCCCGGCAGCGAGGCATTCCAGTCGTCGGGGAAGGGATGCATCCGGCACAGGCCGCCTATGCGGCTGCCGGCCTCGAGCAGGACCGGGGCATAACCCAGGCGCGCCAGCCATACGGCGCACGACACGCCGGCCGGCCCGCCTCCTATAATTACCGCATCGTAGTGTTCTGTGCTTGCCTGCATTGCGCTCCATCCAGTGCATACCCCAGGGTCTCGCGTCCTGGTGGCGTATCACCCTGCATTGTCCTGCATCGCCGCGAACGTGACAAACAAGCATGCAGGGCCCCGGCACGGCGCGCAGTTCCCGCCCGGCCGCGTAATCGCACTACAATTGCGCCACCCCGTTAAGGTCTACGCCATGTCCACACGCCGCATATTCTTTTCGCAACTCGCCCTCGATGCACGCATCGGCATTCTTGAACACGAATTGCGCGCCACCCAGCCCCTGCATATCGATGCGGAAATCGACGTCGACATCAGCCAGCCCGTGCACGACCAGAACATACAAACCGTACTGGACTATCGTCTGCTGCGCAACGCCATCGTGCAGGAATGCACCCAGGCGCACGTCAATCTGCTGGAAACGCTGATCGAGCAGGTCGTGGATCGCCTGCTGCGCGATTTCGCGGAAATCAGCCGGGTCAGGATCCGCATCAGCAAACCCAACGCCTTCTCGGATTGCGCCGCCGTCGGCATCGAGCTGCAGCGCAGCCGCTAACCTTTACTTGTAGAAACCGCGCAACCGCGGGTTTATTGCCATGCTTTCCCAGAATCCGCCCTTACCCGACGCCCCCGGCCACGAGCCGGGCGACCGCCACAGCCGCCCCGATACGCCAGCCGATGCCGGGGCCGACCGCCGCCGCGCGCACAAACAGCGTGTGGACGACAACAAGCTGGCCAAGCGCCTGATGCGCGAAACCGGGCGCGCCATCGCCGACTTCAACATGATCGAGGAAGGCGACAAGGTCATGGTATGCCTGTCGGGCGGCAAAGACTCATACAGCATGCTCGACCTGCTGCTGACGCATCAATCGCGGGCGCCGATCAAGTTCGACATCGTGGCGGTCAACCTGGACCAGAAGCAGCCCGGTTTTCCAGACCACATCCTGCCCGAATACCTGAAGAACCTGGGCGTGCCCTACCACATCGAGACCCAGGACACCTATTCCGTGGTGACGCGCGTCATCCCCGAAGGCAAGACCATGTGCTCGCTGTGCTCGCGCATGCGCCGCGGCATTTTGTACCGCGTGGCCGACGAACTGGGCGCCACCAAAATCGCGCTGGGCCACCATCGCGACGACATCCTCGCCACGTTTTTCCTGAACCTGTTCTACGGCGGGCGCATGAAAGCCATGCCGCCCAAGCTGATGTCCGACGACGGCAAGCACATCGTCATCCGGCCACTGGCCTATGTGATGGAAAAAGACCTCATCGCCTATGCCGCGCTCAAGCAGTTTCCCATCATTCCGTGCAATCTTTGCGGCTCCCAGGAAAACCTCAAGCGCAAGGAAGTCGGCCGGATGATCGCGGAATGGGACAAGAAAATGCCGGGCCGATCCTGGAACGTGTTCGGCGCGCTCTCGCGCGTCGTGCCCACCCACCTCATGGATCAAAACCTGTTCGACTTCGCGGGGCTTGCCGTGACCGGCACGCCCGATGCGCAAGGCGACATGGCCTTCGACCGCGAAGACTTCGACAATCCCGGCCTGGCCCCGGACCGCGAAAACGGCGACGATGACGGCGGACAAACCTCCGCCGAAGGCGGCCGGCCGCATAAAACCATATTCATGACGGATCTGCGTTCCCTGTAGCGGCGCGGCGAACCCCGGCCTGACAAGCCGGCATGCGGGTGTTACCCTTTTATATAAGCACGTGATCAACGTGTTGTTTGGCTGGCTTCATAACCAACAACACGCTACGTGCTTTTTTATTTGTTCACCGCCAACGATCAAAGGGAGTCCGCCGCATGCGCTTCGATACGGCCCACAACACTTTGAGCCCGTGTTTTTGCAAGGTTCTTATCGGTATTTTTTTCCTCCTGGCCGGCCTGGCCGTGCACATCCCGGGCCATGCCCAAGCCAGCCCGCCCGCGGCCGGCAACGAAACCCCCTACGCCGTGCTTGCCGACCTGCTGGAAAATCCCCAGACCCGCGACCAGCTCATCCAGGAACTGCGCACCATGGCGCCCCAGGGCGATTCCAAAGCGCAACCGCAAACCGGCGCACACCCGCCCCGCGCCGATAACGCCTCCACACAAGCAGGTTCACAAGTGGAGATTTCGGGAGACGCCGGCAAGCACATATCGCCGACGCAACGCCTGGCCCTGACGCTGCGGCACACCACCAACGACCTGTCCAGCGCCGCGGCAGCCGTCAAGTCCCTGGCACAAGGCAAGCTGCCTTTCACTGCCACAGCGCCGTCGCACGGCGACGCGCTCCGCCTCCTGGCCGCCACCGTGCTTGCCACCCTGGCGGCATATCTGGTTTTCAGGCTGGCGGCGGGCGCGGCGTTCGCCCGCCTGAACCGCTGGATACAGACCGAACAGCCCAGGGAAGGCGGACGCAGGAAACCCGGCCTGGCCCTGAGCCGAAAACTCATCGGCGTCGCGGCCGCGCTGGCCGTCGACCTTGCGGCCACATTGCTGGCGACGCTGGCGGGCTACGCTGCGGCCCTGTTCCTGGCTGGGCAGGAAAACAGCGCGACCGGACTCGCCTTCCAGTTCCTGAGCGCATTCGCCATGATAGAGGCCGTCAAGGCCTTGTCCCGGGGCGTCTTCGCCACCCGCTACGAACACCTTCGCCTGCTGCCGCTGCAGCCCGCCACGGCGCGCTACTGGAACCGCTGGCTGACGCTGCTGATCGGCCTGACGGGCTACTGCCTGCTGGCCGTCGTGCCCATCACCCAGGCCATCATGCTGCCCTCGCTCGGCCGCCTGCTGGGCCTGCTGATCATGCTGGGCGTATACATCTACGGCGTGCGCGTGGTCTGGAGCCATCGCAAAAGCGTCAAGGCCGGGCTGACCGCCTGGGCGGAAAAATCGAGCACCGCGGTGTTCGGCACGCTGATCCGCGTCCTGGCGCGGTTATGGCACGTCATTGCCATTGCCTACCTGACCGTTCTGCTGGTCGCCAGCCAGGCCGAGCAGCAGCTGGCACTGGCTTTCATGATGATCGCCACGGCGCAATCGGTCGTGGCGATCATCGCCGGCGCCCTGCTGGCCGCCGCGCTGTCGTCTTTATTGGCCCGCCGCATCGTCGTGCCCGAGTCCTGGAGCAAAGCCCTGCCTCTGCTCGAGACCCGCATCAACTCCTATGTTCCGGCCGCCCTCAAAGGGCTCAGGCTGCTGATCCTCATCCTGGTGGCGCTTGTCGTGCTGGATGCCTGGCATGCCTTCGACCTCGGGGCCTGGCTGGGTTCGGACGGCGGCCGCGCCGTGATCGCCGTCGTCCTGAAAGTAGGCGTCATCCTGGCGATTGCGGCGCTGAGCTGGACCATAATCGCCAGCCTCATCGAACATCGCCTGGGCGCGGGCGGCCTGCACCGCCGCCCCAGCGAACGCGAGAAAACCCTGCTCATGCTGTTTCGCAACGCCGCCGCCGTGGTCATCGCCACCATGACCGTGCTGGTCGTACTCTCGCAAATCGGCATCGACATCGGGCCCCTGATAGCCGGCGCCGGCGTGGCCGGACTGGCCATAGGATTCGGCGCGCAAAAGCTGGTGCAGGACGTCATTACCGGCGTGTTCATCCAGCTTGAAAACGGCATGAACCAGAACGACATCGTCGAGGTCTGCGGCCTGTTCGGCACGGTGGAAAAAATCACCATCCGCTCGGTCGTCATCCGCACGCTGGACGGCGGCTACCACCTGATTCCGTTCTCCAGCATCGACAAAGTCAGCAACCACACCCGCGACTACGGCTACCACTACGGCGAGTACAACGTCGCCCACCGCGAGAACGTGGACCAGGCGATTGCCCAGATGGAAATGGCTTTCAAGGACTTGATGCAGGATCCGGAGCTTGCCCCCGAAGTGCTGGAAGATATTTCCATACCCGGCGTGACCGCCCTGAACGAGCATGGCTTCAGGATACGCGTGCTTATCAAGACGACACCCGGCAACCAGTGGGCGGTCCAGCGCGGCTACAACAAGCTGCTGAAGCAGCGCTTCGATGCCGCCGGCATCGAGGTGCCCTACCCCCATACGGTCTTGCACTTTGGGCGCGACAAGGACGGCTATGCTGCGCCGGTGGACGTGCGGGCCGTCGATTCCCTGCAGGAGCTCGCCAGGCCGGAGGCCGGCTAGCGCTATTGCGCGCCGTGGCCCACGCCTTCCCAGTGCGGCCCGGGAACCGCGATATCGAATAATTCGAGAACCCTGGCCACCGTGTGATCGACCATTTCGTCGATGGTGGCGGGGTGATGGTAAAACGCCGGCAGCGGCGGGAAGATGATGCCGCCCATTTCCGTTACCGCCGTCATATTGCGCAAATGCGCGAGGTTGAAAGGCGTTTCTCGCACCATCATGACCAGGCGCCGGCGCTCTTTGAGCGTGACGTCGGCCGCCCGGGTAAGCAGGTTGTCGGAAAACCCGTGCGCCACCGCGGCCAAGGTTCGCATGGAACACGGCGCGATGATCATGCCCGTGGTGGCGAAGCCGCCGCTGGCCAGGGTAGCCCCGACATCGCGAAAGCTGTAAACCTTGTCGGCCAGCGCGTGCACCTCCTGGCGCGTCATGCCCAGCTCGTACTTGATGTTCAGCACGCCCGAGGGCGAAACGACCAGATGCGACTCGACATCGGGCACACCCTGCAAGGCCCGCAGCATGCGCACCGCATAGGTGGCGCCCGTGGCGCCCGTAATGCCGACCACGAGCCGGCGCTTGCCGCTCATGGCAAGGCCCTGGCTATGCAAACGGGACAGGAATGCCTGGCGGCACCCTGCCCCGCTACGTTGGGAGCCCCCCCGCCGGCCCGCTGCGCATTACTCAAGCGCGCCGGCCTCTTTCAGAACGGTAAGCAGCTCGCCGCTTTCATGCATTTCGGCAATGATGTCGGAGCCGCCGAGGAACTCGCCCGACACGTACAACTGGGGAATGGTGGGCCAATTGGCGTATTCCTTGACGCCCTGGCGCACTTCCTCGTCTTCGAGCACGTTGACGGTTACCAGCTTGGTCACGCCCGACGCCTTCAGAATCTGGATGGCCCGGCCGGAAAAACCGCATTGCGGAAACTGGGCCGTACCCTTCATGAACAGCACGACGGGGTGGCTGGTAACGGTTTCCTTAATAAAATCTTGAACTTCGCTCATGGTGCTCTCGTTTCCTGGACAATAATCAACCACATTATAAAGACCCGCCGGTAATCCGCTCGATACCGGCCAGGTCGCTTGAACTGCCTACCTGCCTAAAGCCGGTGCTTTGCAACAAACTGCGCACGGCGGGCGCCTGATCCCAGCCGTGTTCCATCCATAATACGCCACCTGGCCTCAGCCTTGAAGTGGCGCCGCGCGTGATAATTTCAAGGGCGCCAAGGCCGTCGCCGCCATCGGTAAGCGCCCCTCTGGGCTCGAAGCGCAAATCGCCCTGTTCCAGATGCGGATCGCTTGCGGCGATATAGGGCGGATTGGAGACAATCACATCGAACCGGGGCTGACCGGCAATGGGCTCGTACCAATTGCCGCACAGGAACTCGACCTCGGCCCCCAGATTGCGGGCATTGTCCGCCGCCACGGCAAGCGCCTGAACACTGACATCGGTGGCCACGACCCGGGCCCTCGGGCAGGCCAGCGCAATGGAAATCGCCACGGCGCCGCTGCCCGTGCCCAGGTCCAGCACCCGGGGCGCGTCCAGGCCCGGCTTGTCCAGATGCCGCAGCGCCGTTTCCACCAGCAATTCGGTTTCGGGGCGCGGTATCAGCACGCCGGGTCCGACCTTGAACTCGTGGCCCATGAACTCGCGCTGGCCCACCAGGTAGGCCATGGGCTCGCCCCGCAGGCGCCGCCCGGCCAGGCGCTGGAACCGCGCTACCGCCTGCGGATCCAGCGGATCCGTATCGTGGGCGATCAGCCACGAGCGCGGCACGCGCAACACATGCTGCAGCAGCATCTGCGTTTCCAGCCTGGGCAATTGGCTGCCCGCCAGCACGCCGCGCACCGTCTCCATGCAGGCCTATTCCTCGCCCATGGCCGCCAGCTGCTCGGCCTGGTGTTCGGCCAGCAGCGCCTTGGTCAACTCGTCCAGGTCGCCGTCCATGATGGACTGCAACTTATACAGCGTCAGGTTGATGCGATGGTCCGTCACCCGCCCTTGCGGATAGTTGTAGGTGCGGATGCGCTCGGAACGATCGCCCGACCCCACCAGGCTCTTGCGCTGCGCGGCCTCCTTGCTGTGCTGCTCCTGCTGCTGCTTGTCCTTGAGGCGCGCGGCCAGCACCTGCATGGCCTTGTCCTTGTTGCGGTGCTGGGACCGGTCGTCCTGGCACTCCACCACCAGCCCGGTGGGCAAGTGGGTGATGCGCACCGCCGAGTCGGTCTTGTTGATGTGCTGCCCGCCCGCGCCGCTGGCGCGGAAGGTGTCGATGCGCAGATCCGAGGGATTGATGACGATGTCGCTCAGTTCATCGGCCTCGGGCAGGATGGCCACCGTGCACGCCGAGGTATGGATGCGCCCCTGTGTTTCGGTGGCCGGCACGCGCTGCACGCGATGCGCCCCCGATTCGAACTTCAGGCTGCCGTACACGTCGTCGCCGCCAATGCGCGCAATCACTTCCTTGTAGCCGCCAATCTCCGACTCGCTGGCCGACATCAGCTCGACACGCCAGCCACGTGTTTCCGCATAGCGGCTGTACATGCGCAACAGGTCGCCGGCAAACAGCGCGCTCTCGTCGCCGCCCGTGCCCGCGCGGATTTCCAGGAACACGCTGCGGCCATCGTCCGGATCGCGCGGCAGCAACAGCACCTGCAATTCCGCCGCCAGGGTTTCCAGCTTTTCCTTGCCCAGCTTGAACTCTTCCTCGGCCATGGCCTTCAGCTCGGGATCGCCCATCATTTCCTGGGCCGCCTCGATGTCGCCCTCGGCGGCGACATAGGCCGCGAATGCGTTGACCACCGGCTCCAGCTCGGCCCGCTCGCGCGACAGCTTGCGGAAGCGATCCATATCCGCGGCGATCTCGGGTTCGGCCAGCATGGCATCGATTTCAACCAAGCGGTGAGCCAGATGCTCCAACCGGTTGCGCATGGAATTTTTCATAAATGAGGAGGGGAGATAAAGCTGAATGGATCAGGGTGGATCAGCCTGTGCGAAGCGCACAGGCAACGGCGCGGAGAAGGAAAGCGCCGCTAACGGCGACGGTCGACCGTGGGCAGCAGACGCGGCAGCATGGCGATGAGCTGATCGCGCTCGGCTTCCTGGCTGCGGTTCAACGCGGCCAGCGGGCCGTGCATGTATTTTTGTGTAAGGCCATGGGCCAGCGCCTCGAGCACGGCTTCAGCCGATTCGCCCCTGGCCAGCAAGCGGCGGGCTTTTTCAAGCTCGGCCTGCCGCACCCTGTCGGCGGCCTGATGGATTTCGACGATGGTGGGCACGATTTCGCGGTTCTGCAGCCAGTGCATGAAATTCTGCACCCGCGTCTCGATAATGGCCTCGGCCTGCACGACCGCGGCGCGGCGCGCATCGGTGCCGCTTTGCACCATGCGGCCCAAGTCATCGACCGAATACAGGTAAACGTCGTCCAACCTTCCGACCTCGGTTTCAATATCGCGCGGCACGGCCAGATCGACCATGACCATGGGACGGTGCCGGCGCGAACGCGTAGCCCTTTCCACCATCCCCAGTCCGAGGATGGGCAGGGAGCTTGCCGTACAGGACACGACGACGTCGAAGTCGGCCAGCTTTTCGGGAAGCTCGGACAAGCGCATGGTTTGCGCGGTAAAGCGCGAGGCCAGCAGATCGGCGCGCTCCAGCGTGCGGTTGGCCACCATCATGCGCTTGGGCTGCAAGGCGGCGAAGTGCGTGGCGCACAGCTCGATCATTTCGCCCGCGCCGATGAACAGGATATTGGTTTGCGACAGATCGCCGAACACCCGTTCGGCCAGGCGCACCGCCGCGGCCGCCATCGACACCGAATGCGCGCCTATGGCCGTTTGCGAACGGACTTCCTTGGCCACCGAAAACGTGCGCTGAAACAATTGATGCAGTAGCGTGCCCAAAGCCCCGGCCTCGTCGGCGGCGCGCACGGCGTCTTTCATCTGGCCCAGGATTTGCGGCTCGCCCAGCACCATGGAATCCAGCCCGCTGGCCACCCGGAATGCATGGCGCACGGCTTCGTTCTGCTGGTACTGATACAGGTGCGGCTTGAGGCTGCCCGATTCCAGCCGGTTGAAGTCGGCCATCCACACGGGAAGCTGCTCGCGCACGTGCGGCTCGGCCGCACAGTAGATTTCGGTGCGATTACAGGTGGAAAGAATGGCGGCTTCCTTTACCGAAGCCCCGAACGCCGAACGCAAGCCGTCCAGCGCGGGCCGCAGCACGTCGATCGGAAACGTCACGCGTTCCCGCACCGACACCGGAGCGGAAACATGATTCAGGCCAAAAGTTAGGACGTCGACAGACATGGAATAGCGAAAAGCCGTCAGGAAATACCCGTAGATAGGCATAGATTATAAACGCGCGCACGAAAATCGGTGTAACGCGACCGGCAAGACCGAGATTCCCTTGATAAAAGGCAAAAACCCTTGTGGATTGAATACTTATGATTCTCAATAAAGGGAGATTCAGCCCTTGGGAAAGCCCCCTTCTTGCTATGATCCGGCTCCCGCAGAGGGAACCCGGCTTTCTGCACGCACCTTAAATTTCGTGTATGATTCTGCCTTTCACGTTGTGGCCTGGTAGCTCAGTCGGTAGAGCAGAGGATTGAAAATCCTTGTGTCGGTGGTTCGATTCCGCCCCAGGCCACCACGCATTTCCTTTCTGATTTTCATTGCAACGCACCGAGACTCAGAAAAACCAAGAAGATCAAAGACCTCCGCATCATTCGCATCGCGGTAGATCTCAAATGGTCGCAGTGGGGCTCACATTTGGCACCCCCCAGGCTATTACCCAAAATATCGTTGGGTAATAACTTCGGAATCAGGGAATAACAAATGTTGAGCATCAAGCAAATTGACGAATTTTCCCATCAAGGGCGCGAAACGCCTTTCAATTGATCGCAGTCGGTAAAGATCCTAGAAGCGAAAAGCTGGAAAAGCGCGAAGCAGCGCGCCTGCGGGATCTTGCTAGCTTCGAGCAAATCGCTCGCGACTGGCACAAACATGCCACCGCCACACATGAATGGACTGCTGGTTACAGCCATCGTGTTCTTCGCATGATGGAGCTTCATGCATTTCCCCGCCTGGGAAAGCTGCCCATCGGGCTCATCACGACCGCAGATGTATTGGAGACACTCCAGGCGGTTTCGTCCTCCGGCACCCGTGAAACGGCAATACGGCTGCGTGAGTCAATTCAACGGACGTACCGCCATGCTGTCACTCGCACCGTACTACTGCCCACTGAAAACTTCATGGCGAAAGGTGTCGCTGACTTTACGTTGCCAGCTCCCCGCGTCAAGCACATGGCGGCAATCCTCGACCCGAAAAAACTCGGTCAGCTACTCCGCGACCTGGACGCCTATCGCGGCAGCGCAATTACCAAGGCCGCACTACAACTCATGCCGCTGATTTTTCAGCGGCCAGGCCAGGTTCGACAAATGCTATGGGAACAACTTGATCTGCCTGCAGCCCTCTGGCGTTGCCCTGGCATTCAAATGAAGCAGACTAAAGCCCGACGAGCCCTAGGCGGCGGAACGGATCACATCGTCCCGCTGCCATACCAAGCGGTCGATATTCTGAAGAACCTCCAGGGCATTACCGGCCCCAGCGGGCCAGTTTTCAGAAGCATCAGCCGACGGTCGGAGAAAAGTCGCTTCATGTCCGACAACACCGTTAATGCTGCCATCCGAAGCCTCGGATACAGCACACAGGACGAGATCACCGGCCACGGCTTCCGTGCGACAGCTCGAACGCTGATTCGCGAACGTCTTGGTTTTGATGTTGAGGTCATTGAGCGTCATCTCGCCCATGAGTCCAAGGAGGAGCTTGGAAGCGCTTATGACCGGGCACAATTTGCAGAGCAGCGGCGACAGATGGTACAGATACATCATGAGACCGACTGCTCGGTTGCTTCGCATTGTTCGTGACTATCCTTATCCCCACCACCCGCTACAATATTCGTATTTTCAGTACTCCAGATCAGACGAGCATGCTTCAAACCGAACTCCCTCGTGGTCGAGGACGCCCTAAAGCACATCATGTAGATCAGCTTCGGACACGGACATGGTTCTTTGGTGTCCTGCATGTATCTGGACTGCCCTCCGCCTATGCAATTGAAATGCGGCTGGACGGAGATTTAGTACGTAAGCGAGATGTCGATGTAGCACGTCCTCGGAAGTGGGATGGCTACAAAAAAGGGAAAAAGGTTCCTTACGACAAACCTGGCCCTAGAAATTCAATCACGCAAGCAGAAGCGGTATTTCCCGGCACGGCGCGATGGTTCCGTAGCCCGCTATGGTCTGTGTTGCGGGGCGATGAATTCAATCAAATTCAGATCGAGGAAGCACTACGCAGCCTCGACCCTGTAGTCGTGTCGCTTTTGTTTGAAAATGAGCCAAGTCAATATGAAGACCAGCCGAGGCTGGCACCTTTTGACCATGGAAGCAGACGCCTTCTGACTACGATTGCCGATAAAAGCCCATCCGCTGCCGCCCGCTTCGATGCGCTGGTTGCCATGGTTTTATTAGCCAAACTTTCCGAGGCCATTTCTTCGCCGGAGTTAAGGGAGCTGATCGCACAAACATTTGCCGAGATACAAGAGCCGCTGAGAAAAAGTCCCGTTTTGTCAGAGGTTTATCCAGAATTATTCCCTCTGATACGTTTTCATTGCAGGAATTGGATCCATGTCGCCACCACACAACGGATGGAGGTATCGTTTGCCATTGAAGGGGAAGCCTTGAAACCTAATGAGGCTTTTAGCGAGCTACACGCCATGCTTGTCAACTGGGTCGAGAACCCTTAATCCCTGGGGGTAGACTACAACTCACGAACAAGCTAATATCACTAGGTATTACCAAGTGATAAAAGGCCCATTATGGCAACATCTCTCAAGATCGACGACGGCCTGAAAGGCCGTGTCCAGCATCTGGCTGGCCAGCGCCGCCGCTCACCGCACTGGATCATGCTCGAAGCCATTCGGCAGTACGTCGAGCGCGAGGAAGCGCGAGAGAACTTCAAGCAGGAAGCCTTGGCGTCCTGGGCTGCTTACAAGGAAACAGGCCGCCACCTGACCGGCCAGGAAGTTCGTACTTGGCTGAACACCTGGGGAACCGATGAGGAAATTGCGGTGCCAGAGTGCCACAAGTAATCGTCACCGAAGGCGCGTCAGCAGGCTTGGAGCGGTGTCGTCTGTTCCTGCAAGCCAAGGCACCAGAAGCCGCCAGACGAGCCGGTCAGGCTATTGAAAGGCAATTCCTGCTGCTGGAAACAGCTCCCGACATTGGCCGACCCTTTCCGGAAATGCCGGAGTTGCGTGAACTGGTTATTGCGTTTGGTGATTCGGGCTATGTCGCCTTGTACCATCATGAACTGGCCGACGACGCGGTGTACATCCTGGCCTTCCGACACCAGAAAGAGGCAGGCTATTGAAACGGGGTTGTCCGAGCAAACAGTCCCCGAAAAGGACTCATTATGCTCTTGTGCCCGCTCTTTCCCTTTGCCCGGTTCCCCTCGCTGCCAGGTTCGGATGCCACGCACAGCTATCCCAAAGATGCTCATACTGACCTGTCGGGATCTCGCGCGTGTTGTTATCTTTTAATTCTTGTTCCAGTTCTAGTGCCGTGACTTCGGCATCAGCGACACGTAACCAACGCGTTTCGGGCCCGCATCCCAAATCACTCCCCAGCTATTGACCACGGTCGCAAGAGCCGCATAAAATCAGGCCAGCCGGGGAGTTTTTCGAGTGAGCCCCAGGCCACCACATACACTGAACCCAACCCTTGCCGGTTGGGTTTTTTGTTGCCTGGAAGAAACAAGGGCTCTTCCCATGTATGGGAGATCTGGAATACCCGAGTTCAAGACTCCTGCAATTGACGTATCGTCGCCATCGGCAGGAACAACCGCCGGGTATTGTTCGGAAAAACAATAAACCCGTATTTGCGATAGAACTTGGCGGCAGCAGCGTCTTTCGCATCCACGACCATGGCGTGTACCGCCATCACTTGTGTTGCAAGCAACGTGCGGTACATCGCATCCATGAGCAGGAACTCGCCCAAGCCCGATCCCTGAGCATCGCGATCGACAGCCAAGCGACCAAGCAGGACAGCCGGAACGGGATAGCGCGGCAGTTTCCTGGCCTGTTCCGCAGGCAGTTCATCGCGCTGGAAGCTCATCGCACTCAGACTGTAATAACCGCAGATCGCCACGGTTTCGGGCCGCACAGCCACAAAGACACGAGCAACATCCCGTTTGATGTCCTGCGAAGCATGCTCTCGCAGATAGCGGTCAAGTTCAGCAGCGCCACAGGAGAAAGCAGTGCGATCATGTACCTTGCTATCAAACGCCAAGGCCTGCCATGGTGATGGCATGGCTGTCATTCAGCCGACTTCTGATACTTGGCAAACGCCTTCCGCAACGCGGCATTCGGCGCGGGAGGATTGTTCAAAGCGTCGTAAAATACCTTCCAGTCCGCCGCCGACAGCGCTACGGCCTCGTTCTCGCGAATGACCTTTTCGGCTTCGGCCAAAGCCGTCGTCAGCACGAACTGGCTCACTGTCTTATGACGGTAGTTAGCCGCGCGTTGTAGCGCGGTCTTGGCCTCAGCGTTCAGGCGCACCTGAAGTCGATCACCTTTTGCTTCTACTATGTTGGACATGGCAAGCCTCTCGGAATAGAATAATAATTGTACGCCCAAATGGAGTACAAACCAAGACATGCTCTAGTCGTTGACGCCTAAGCTCTGCGGGCTCAATGGTTGCATCTATGGGACAAGCAATCATCACCGAAGGCGCATCGGAGGGCCTGGAGCGGTGCCGTCTGTTCCTGCAAACCAAGGCACCGGAAGCCGTCCGGCAAGCCATTGAAAGGCAATTCCTGCCGCTGTGTTATTTGAACATGTTGTTGTAGTCCTGGTCGGACGGAGCCGACGGTGCGGCGCCGGAAGAAGTATTGCCCGAACCCGTCTTGCCGTCGTCATAAACCCCATATCCCGCACCACCATAGCCACCAAAATTCCCGGGATCTATTTTGATTTCATCAATATTGATCTGGGGACGATCTGCCTTGTAATGCGTAACTATGCGCGGGAACATCAATACAGCTACCACCATGACGATCTGGATAACGATGAATGGCAACGAGCCCCAGTAGATCTGACCCGTCGTGACCTTGGCGATTAATTTGCCGGTTACCTTATCTTTGTAGTCGCTCTTGGGTGCCACAGATCTGAGATAAAACAGTGCAAAGCCAAATGGTGGATGCATGAAGGACGTCTGCATATTGACGGCCAGCAGCACACCCAGCCAGATCAAGTCGATGCCCATCTTGTCAGCCACGGGGCCGATCAGCGGCACGATGATGAAGGCCAGTTCGAAGAAGTCCAGGAAAAAGGCCAAACCAAACGTCAACAGGCTGACGACAATCAGAAAGCCCATCTGGCCACCCGGCAGGCCGGTCAGCAGATGTTCCACCCACAGATCGCCATTGACGCCGCGAAAGGTCAGACTGAACACCGACGAGCCGATCAGGATGAACACCACGAAGCAAGTCAGGGTTGTAGTGGTATCCATGGCCTGGCGCAGCAGCTTCAGGTTCAAGCGACGCTTGATGATCGCCATGATCAAGGCACCGACAGCCCCCATTGCGCCGCCTTCGGTAGGCGTGGCCACGCCGATGAAGATCGTGCCCAACACCAGAAAGATCAGCGCCAGCGGCGGAATCATGACGAAGGTGACACGCTCGGCGATCTTCGACAGCAGCCCCAGGCGCAGGATCTTGTTCAGCGCAGCCATGACGAAGGCCGCAGCCCCCCACAGCAGAATGCTGGTGACGATCAGTTCGTCCACATGGGCCTGCCCGTTCAGCAACAGTTTCACCCCGCCGACCGAAACCGCAACTGATAGGGCCATCAGCACCAGCAAGGACACCACGCCGTGCCCACCATTGGGCTCAATGAACGTGCGGGCGTCCGGCGGGATGGCGGGCGCCGCCTTGGGGCGAAACAAGGCCATTACCACCACATACAGTACGTACAACCCCGTCAGGGCGAAGCCCGGCAGGAATGCACCCTTGTACATATCGCCGATAGAACGTCCCAACTGGTCAGCCAGCACGATCAGCACGAGCGACGGCGGAATGATCTGCGACAAGGTACCCGATGCGGCGATCACGCCGGTCGCAAGCCGGCGGTCATAGCCGTAGCGCAACATGATGGGCAGCGAGATCAGGCCCATGGAAATGACCGAGGCTGACACCACACCAGTCGTCGCGGCCAGCATGGCCCCTACCAGAACCACAGCAATCGCCAGACCGCCACGCAGCGGGCCGAACAACTGCCCGACCGTTTCCAGCAGGTCTTCGGCCATACCGGAACGCTCCAGGATCAACCCCATAAAGGTGAAGAACGGCACAGCCAGCAGAGATTCATTGGACATGACCCCGAACACTCGCTGCGGCAAGGCCTGGAACAAGGACGGCGACAGCAACCCCAGATCGATGCCGATCAGGCCGAACAGTATGCCATTGGCCGCCAGCGAAAAAGCAACAGGAAACCCTAGCAACAGCAAAATGACCAACATACCGAACATGACCGGCGCCATATAGGCAAGCAAGAAAGCTTCCATGGTCAGCGCTCCTCGTGCGAGGCAGCCTCGCGCCGCCCGGCATCCTGGGCGATCTCATCAGCCAGTGCTTCTTCAGCCGATTTCCCGGAGTGTGTATCCCGGGGATCCGGGCACCGTCCGGCCAGACAGCCGATGCACTTTATCAAATGCGACAGGCCCGCCGCCACCAGTAATGCGAACCCTATGGGCAACAGAATCTTGGCCGGCCAGCGAACCAGGCCGCCAGCATTGGAAGACTGCTCCAGATTCACGAAGGAATCCATGAAGAAAGGCCAGGACAGCCACATGATCAGGATGGCCATGGGCAGCAGGAAGAAAAGCACCCCTAAGATCTCGATCAGGAGCTGCGTCCGACGAGAGAAGCGGGACGCCAACACATCGACGCGAACGTGCTCGTTCTTCAACAGGGTATAGCCGGCAGCCAGCAGAAAGACGCCGCCAAACAGATACCATTGCAATTCGAGCCAGGCATTGGAACTGACATTGAATACCTTACGAACCGTCGCGTTGATGGCGCTAACGAGCACGGCAAGCAGAATCAACCAGGTCACAGCCTGGCCCACGCGGCGATTGATCACATCAATCGCCCGTGACAGGGCTAGGAGTGCATTCATGGTAAAAGTCAATCAAAAAGGAGAGAACCCCAGACACGCATCAGCCCCCGCAAGCGGGGGCTGATGCTAGGAAACGACAATACGGGCCGGTGGCAGGCAGCCGGCACAAAACGCGCACATGCTTATTTCGCAACGGTTGCCAGATACTGGTCGAAGCTGCCTTCGGCAACCCGGAACCAAGGAATCTCATGGTCGCGGAAGGCCATGTAAGCGTCGTGGATCTTCTTGAAGTTGGGATCCTTGGCCGAGAGTTCGGCGTAGGTAGCCTGGGCCGCCTTGTAACAAGCGTCCATGACCGGCTTCGGGAAGGCGCGCAGCTTGGCACCTTCGCCGATCAAGCGCTTCAAGGCATTGGGGTTTTCCGCATCGTAGGTGGCGATCATGGTGTTAGTCGCCAGGGCAGATGCCTGATCCAACACGGCCTGGTAGTGTTTCGGCAGGGCTTCGTATTTATCCTTGTTTACGTACAGGGACACCTGCAGCGTGCCTTCCCACCAACCCGGGAAGTAGTAATACGGAGCCACCCGATGAAAGCCCATCTTTTCATCGTCGTAGGGGCCGATCCATTCAGCGGCGTCGATCGTGCCTTTTTCCAGGGATGGGTAGATGTCGCCACCCGCAATCTGCTGCGGCACAACGCCCAGCTTCATCAGCACGGCGCCAGCGAAAGCGGAGGCGCGAAACTTCAAGCCTTTCAGGTCTTCGACTGTTTTGATCTCCTTGCGGAACCAGCCGCCCATCTGGGTGCCCGTGTAACCGCACGGGAAATTGATGATATTGAACTTCGCGTACATGTCGCGTAGAACCTTCAGCCCACCGCCGTGAAGCACCCAAGCGTTCATCTGACGCGTATTCATCCCGAACGGCACGGCGCTGTCAAAGCACAGCGCGGGATCCTTGCCGTAATAGTAGTAGGATGCGGTGTGCCCGCATTCGACGGTGCCATTTTGCACGCCATCGAGCACGCCCAACGCCGGCAGGATCTCCCCCCCCGGAAAGGCACGGATCTGGAATTTTCCGCCCGTGGCTTCGGAGACGAACTTCGCGACGTTTTCGCCGCCGGAATAAATCGCATCCGCACTGCGCGGGAAACTGGAAGCCAGGCGCCACTGGAGCGCTGGCGCATTCTGGGCAAACACGGGGGCGGCGAGAGTAGTGCCACCTGCGGCCACGCCAAAGGCGGCCTTCTTTAGGAAGGAACGACGTTGCATGAGAGAGACCCCCTATGAGTTGTTGGTAAACCCGAATATTTTTAATGTTCTGCAAACAACGCAAGAGCGCGAATTTTCTCTCGGGCAAGGGGCTGGCGCAATAAGTAGTTACGCTTAATACGCACCAGAACTGAATCTGCAGCCTAAATACGACGCAGCGCGGCCTCGACAGCCAGGGCCACCGGGGCCAGGCGGCTGTCGTCGCCGCCCGAGGCGGACAGCATCAAACCCACCGGCAGTTCGCCGGCGTCGTGGCACGGCAGGCTGAACGAGCACCCATCCATGAAATTGATGGCGAAAGTATTGCGCAGCAACAGGCCATTGACCCTGAAGAAGGCCTCGTCGCTGGAAACCAGGGGTTCGATCTCGGGCGCAACGATGGGTACGGTCGGGCAGGCCAGCGCGTCGTACGGGGCCAGAACGGTTCGGGTGCGGGCTATCCAGTCCCGGCGGGCATCCAGCATGTGGATGTAGTCGGCGGCGCTGGCTACCGAACCGCCCGCGATACGCTGGGCCACCCGCTGGTCGAAGGCATCGCGATGGCGGGCCAGGCGTTCGCGATGCACGGAATAGGCCTCGACGGCGGAAAAACCGCCCGGCGCATTCAAATGCTTGATCTCGGCCAGCTCTTTGAAGGGAATTCGTTCAATCAATGCGCCAGCGGAGGACAACCGCTGCAGCGTATTGTCGAAGGCGCGGGCAACGGCCGGCTCGATGTCGTCGAACATAAGCGTTTCGGGAACGGCCAGCCGCATGCCCTTGAGCGAGCGCGGCCGCACATCCAGCGGCGCGCCGGACAACGCCGCATCGACCGTCAGGCAGTCTTCCACACTGCGGGTCATGGCGCACACGGTATCGAGCGTGCGCGCCAGCTCGAAGCTGCCTGCGCCCGGCACGCGAGATTGCGTGTTCTTGAACCCGACCAGGCCGCACAAGGCGGCCGGTATCCGAATCGAACCGCCCGTGTCCGACCCCAGCCCGGCCACCGCCAGCCCCAGGGCCACCGATACCGCGGCACCGGAAGAAGAACCACCGGGAATACGCGCTAGCTGCGGGTCGGCCGGGTTGCGGGGCGTTCCGTAATGGGGGTTGATGCCCACCCCCGAAAACGCGAATTCGGTCATATTGGTCTTGCCGACAATGGCCGCGCCCTGCCTGCGCAGCCGGGACACAGCCTCGGCATCGATCGGGGGAGCCGCGTCGTTCTTGCACACTACGCTGCCCGCCAGGGTCGGCTCGCCAGCGACATCGAAGAGATCCTTGACCGACACCGGCAAGCCGGCCAGCGGCGGCAAGGCCACCCCCGCCGCCAAAGCGTCATCGGCATACCGCGCCGCCGCCAGCGCCGCATGCGCGTACTGCCGGGTAAACACGTGCTGCGCCAATGGCGAGGCTGCCCGGTCCAGAGCCTGGCTGACCACGGCTTCATGCGTGGTATCGCCCCGCGCAATGCTCGCACGCAATTCGGAGATGGTTGAGTTCATGAATTAACCCTAAGCGATGACGGGCCAGGCCTTTACCGTGTAGCGATGAACGATGGCGCGGCCTCTGGCGGGGTCGCGCAGCGAGATTTCCATGGACGACGCGGGCCGGATCGCCTTGCCCGCCGCGTTTGGAATGGCCCCCAGCGTGCCGCAGAACATGAAACTGCCCAGCTCGGCCGATTGACCGAAACAGCCGTCGCGCAGGGATTCGAGCGGGCGGATCGATGCCAGCGTGCCCTGCTGATAGTCCACCCACCGGCCGTCTTCCAGGATTCTGGATGCAAGCTGAATGTCGTCCTGCCGCCCTGCCACGTCGCGCCAGCGCCAGGCCGAGGTGGCCAGAGGCTTGGGGCACATCTGCTTGGATACCG
Organism: Eoetvoesiella sp.; assembly: GCF_035555955.1. Taxonomy (NCBI): domain Bacteria; kingdom Pseudomonadati; phylum Pseudomonadota; class Betaproteobacteria; order Burkholderiales; family Alcaligenaceae; genus Eoetvoesiella; species Eoetvoesiella sp. Next base: position 23,946 of record NZ_DATMGA010000012.1, read on the forward strand.
CGACCGAATAGCTTTCAACCGTGCGGTCGGTGTGGTCGGAACCGACGGTAAGCCACCATTCGCCTTCGGCAAAGAACAAAGCGGGCTCGGCCTCGCCGGAACTATCGGGCCCCACCACTTCGACCGAGTCGGACTGAACCAGCAGGCCGCGGCCCGCGTGGTAGTACAAGGGCACGGCCGACGGGCGCGGCACACCCAGGGCTTCGAGCTCCTGAATGTGATGCTCGATGGCCGCCGTGTCGCGGCCCGTCCAGCCGGCGATGATGAACTTGCTGGGCGGCACGGCCAGCAAGCGTGTGGCCACCGTTCCGTCCGCCTGCACGGATTCGCAGGAAAAATAAAGTGGGTTCGTCATGGCTGATGAGGGCTCAAGCTGGATCGTAATAGTGGATTTCGACCATATAGCAGCCGTTGACCGAGCGGAAGGGGCCGTGATATGCCCCGGGCGGACGCACCGCGTAGGTATAGCCTTCGAACGACTCGCCGCCTTCGCCGTTTTCATCGGCCCCCACGGTCATGTCGCCTTCAAACATGAACACTTCTTCCCAGTAGTCGTGCACGATTTTTTCATGCGTGGCCAGGCCGGGAGGAAAGCGCATGATGCGGGTACGGCTGCCCTTTTTGTTTTCGGTGTCCAAAGAACCGGAAATAATAAGTTCCAGCGCCCCCGAATCGGGCGCGTACCCCTCGGGCAATTTCCAGTCGCCCTTGTCAAGGTCGATTTTATGGAACTCATGATGTAGCTTGGTTACTGCCATTGCATACTCCTTGCTTTTGAATGATTAGCGAGCCGCAGCGCTTTGTTCGCACCGCAACGACGCGTAGTTGCCGCGAAAGAACACCAGAGGAGCGGGAGCCTCGCTTTGCGGATGATGAATACGCAGCACCCTTCCGACAAAGATCAGATGATCGCCCCCGTCGTGCGTCGCATACGGAACGCACTGGAATGAAACAATTGCCTTGGCCAGGGTAAACGGCAGGCCGTCGTGGTGGACGATTTCGGTATCCGACCATTTGTCAGCCTTGGCCGCAGCGAAACGGTTTGAAATGTGCTGGTGCTCTTCGCCCAGGACATTGATGCTGTACATCGAGGCGCCGCACAAGGTCTTCAGGCTCAAGGCGTTTTTGCCTATCGAGAACAGCACCAGGGGCGGATCCAGAGAAACCGAGTTGAATGAGGTGATCGTCATGCCAACCCGGCCTTCTTGGTTGGCGCCTTCGGCGGTCACGACCGCCACCCCGGTGGGGAATAGACCCAGCGCCGAACGGAAATCGTCTCGAGCCACGGTCGGAAACGGGTTGGATACTTGACTCATGATGGCTGCTCCTGAATAAGGATGGGACGTCAGGCAACAACGCCTTCTTTGAGACTTGCCGCCGGCACGTCGTAGCTTGACAGCAGGTGATCGGCCACGCCCTCGAAGGCATTCCAGTCGGCATGCATGAAGTTGTAGTTGCGCACCACGAACGAGGCGCCCGCGTAGAACTTCTCGTACTGCTGATGACGCCCGGCAAACTCGGAACCGGTCAGATCCCAGGCCAGCTTGTACAGCTTCATGCGATCGACGGCCGGCAGTTGAGGGGTGGCCCAATACCGCTCGAAGGTATCGCGCAGCTTGGGGTCGGCCATGACCGATACATCAGCCGGCATCTGGAACACGCTGCCGCCGCACAGCTCGCGCAGCTCGTCGATGATTTTCGAGTAGTTCTCGGTGCACCAGTTAAGCGCGGCATACACCAGGCGGCGGTTGAAGCAGTAGTAACCATCGGAAGGCCATTCTTCCGCACCCTGGATCTGACCCAATATGATGCCTTGCAGCACGCCTTCCCAGGCGGCCAGCTTGCCCAGGGTTTCGCGCACGGCGGGAATCTTATCGGCGCCCGATGCCTTGGTGATCTTGCTGGCCATGCCCACGATAAGCTGCATCTTGGCCAGATAGCGCACGTTGGACTGATGGTTGCCGTAGGTGTGGCCGGCGGTATCCACATAGATTTTACGCGCCAACACTGGGTCGTTGTGAACGAATACTTTTTCCCAGGGAACCTTGACTTCGTTGCAAAACAGCATGGCATCGGATTCGTCGAAACGATGGGCAAGCGGGCTTTCAAAGTCGCACAGCGTGTCGCGGCCCATGGGCTTGCGCGACCACAGTTCCACGCCGGGCGCATTGCACGGCACAGCGCAGGTAATGGCCTGGTCGGCCTGATCGGGGGCAAGGGGGATGAGATTGCCAATCCAGATTTCGTTGGCGTAGGCGGCGCCCGTGGCCAGCATCTTGATGCCGGAAATCACAATGCCGTCGTCGTCTTCGCGCACCACGCGCAGCGAAGGCATGGGCAGCTTGTTTTCCTGGTAGAACTCGGGCGTGCGGGCCGAGGCAGGCGGCACCACGGCATAGACGGCGTAGCTGTCCGTCTTGCGCAGATGGTCGTAGTAGGCCATGAGGTTATCGGCGAACTTGCCGAATACCTCGGGCTTGAGGCTCATACCCGTAACAAAGCTGGATACGTGGTCGGGAGAGCGGCCAAACATGCCGTAGGTACTATCGGCAATGGCGCGATGGACGCCATAGCGGAACTCAAGGTCGGCCTTGCTGCGCGCGCGCAGGAAGTAACCGCTATAGCGCTCTCCGTCTTCTTCGAAAGTCATGGAGTCGCGGTTTTCGGCTGCGCGCTTCAGATCGTAGATATTGGCAATGGACTGCGCGCCATTACGGAAGGCGGGGTGGGTGGTGACATCCGTGACGCGCTCGTTGCCGACGTAGATGACACGCCCGTCGCGCAAAGACTCCAGATGTTCGGAACCGGTTTTCAACATTTCAAATACTCCAGAAATTTGCTGCACGATTTACGTGCCTAGTGTTGTTTGGCTAATTCGCCGGACCGCTCAAGCCGGGAAGGCAAAAATCATCCGTTGTTTAATTTTACATTAAAAGCTAAGTTTATTAGCTATTTTATTTAGGCATATTATTGGGATTATCCCTAGTAATTCAGAGAAGCGGGCCGCCGGCTAACCCCTCAGCCAGCCAACGGTGCCTCTACTGGATTTCCCCGCGCTCAATCTGCAACGTGTAATCGGCGATTTCACCTAGCAGATCGGGCGAAGACTCGGTAACAAGCAGGGCAAGGTCGGGCCGTTTATTCCGCACCTTGCCAAGCGTGCGGGCATACTCAAGCGCCAAGGCCGGGGCCAGGCCCTGAAACGGCTCGTCGAGCACCAAAGCGTAACGCGCGATCATAAGCGCCCGCCCTAGCGCAACCATCTTGCCTTGCCCGCCCGACACCCCGCCGCCCGGACGTTTGCGCATTACAGCCAGCGAAGGCATCAGTTCATAGATCTCTTCAAGCCTGCTGGCGCGCTCATCGACCGACAACCCCAACGCCAGGGACGGTAGAAGAATATTGTCTTCGACCGTAAATTCGGGCACCAGGCGGCGGTCTTCCGGAGCGTAGCCAATACCCTGATGCGCCCGCTTATAAGCGGGCGTGATGCCTATGTTTTCGCCTTTTAACGTGACCGAGCCGGACTGCATGGGGAGCAGACCCATAAAGGCGCGCAAGGTGGTTGTCTTGCCGGCGCCATTACGACCGATCAGGGTAGTGGTTTTTCCGGCCTCCAGCTTGAAGGACACGCCACGCAAAATGGGAATACCGTTGATGGCGACATGGATGTTTTCAATATTCAGCATGGTCATACTCCCACCACTTTATGCAGCACCTCGGCATTTTTGAACACCTCCGAGGGCGGCCCTTGAACCAGCACGCGCCCGGCATCCCATACCGCCACGCGGTCGGAATAACGCTGCACGACCTCCATGTCATGTTCCACAAACAACGCGGTAACCTTGGCTTGCCGCAACGCCTTCATCAGCGTTTCCATCAGGGCGAAGCGTTCAATCGAACTTACACCGCTGGTAGGCTCGTCCAGCAGAATCAGCCGGGGCTTCAGCGCCAGCGCCAAAACAATGTCAAGCAGCTTGCGCTTGCCCTCGGGCAATGCGTCGGCAAACTGTCCTGCCTGATCCTGCAAGCCGACCAATGCAAGCAGCTCCATGGCCTCTTCGCGCCGGCGACCGGCGCCGAGGCTTTCGAACCACGACCAGATGCCTTGTTTGGCCGCCATGGCGATCAGCAGGTTGTCCAGCACGGTCTGGTCGAGAAAAAGCTGGGGAATCTGAAACGCCCGGGCGATTCCCCGATGGGCAATGGAACGTGGAGCCATTGCCGTAATCGAAATGCCGTCCAGACAAACCTCACCGGAGTCGGGCTTGAGATAGCCGCTGCACAGGTTGAGGAAAGTCGTCTTGCCGGATCCGTTAGGCCCGATAATGGCAACGAATTCCCCCTCGTTGATCTGGAAGGTGATGCCATCGACGGCCGTTACCCCATAAAAGGCAATACGCAGATCCTTGGCTTCTAGTAAGGGATGGCTCATGATGCGCTCCGACGACGTTTACGGATCAGGCCATACAGGCCGCTGGGCAGGAAAACAATAACGACGATCAGCGCCACCCCGGTGATCAGGTTCCAGGCATCGGTAAGATTGACCGATGCCGAATGCAGCAGCTCAAGAAAGAACGAGCCGATGAAAGGCCCCGCCGCCCCTCCAATACCCCCTAGAACGGCGATCAGCACAAATTGCGCGGAGGTAATCCAATAGCCGAAATCCGGAAGAACGTGGCCGATGGCGCTACCCGCGATAACGCCTCCAAAACCGGACAGTGCCGCTGAAACCACGTAAGCGGCCAACAACACCGAGCGCGCCGATACCCCTAAATATTCAAGCCGCAGTTCGTTGCCCTCGATGGCGGAAAGCGCATAGCCGAGAGGACTCTTCCAATAGCGCTGCACCAGATAGCCCAGGACTATCATCAGCGCCACCGAAAAGTAATACAGCACGTGATCGAATCCCGGTTTCTCCAGAGGTATCCAAAGGAACGTGGGAGTTTGCAGCGCCATGCCGTCGGTGCCGCCCGTCACGCTATACATCTTGGCGATCAAGGAGTACACCACCATCGAAATGGCAAGGTTGAGCATGGCAAAGAAAATGGCCCTGTAGCGCACCACAAAAGCGCCGACGATCAGCCCCGCGATGGCCGAACCCATTGTTCCCAGGACAAGCAATACAAGAAATTCATTGATCCCCAGGCGCGATAGGAAGGCGATGCAATAAGCGCCTATTGCAAAAAACATGGCGTGCCCAATGGAGATCAGTCCGGCTCGCAGCAAAATGGCGACACCCAACGCGACCATCCCGTTGGCCATGGCCAGGGTCAGGACAAACTGCAACCAAGGAGCAGCGAAAGGCACAACCGCCAGCACGACCAGCACCAGGGCGGATAAAACAGAGATAATTGGACGCATGATGCTTAAATCCTCCGCGCCTGATCGTTGCCAAACAAACCATACGGGCGAATCAACAGTACGACCAACATGACGATGTAAGGCGCGACCGCTTCGAGTTGAGGCGCGAAATAGATGGCGACGACACGAGCCAGCCCGACAATCACGGCGGCAAGCGCCGCGCCTTCAATCTGACCCAGGCCCCCGATAGCCGCCACCGCAAAGGCCAGAACTATTGTTTCCGCCCCAAGGCCCGGCGCCGCTCCCGATGTCGGTACCGCCAACGCCCCGCCCAGCGCCGCCAGAAACACGCCCAGCGTAAAGGCAAACGTGAACAGGCGCTTAGTGTTTATGCCGACGCTTAGCGCCATTTCCCGGTCGAATACCACCGCCGACAGCAGTTTCCCGATGCGGGTCTTCACCAGCATCATGCGCAGACCGAACACGACGATGATGGCCGCGATGATCAGGAGAATTTGATAGTTCAGATAGGTAACGCTGCCGATGGACGTGACGCCCAGCAATGTCATGGGTGTGTCTTCAGCAATGGAGCTCACGCCGAATACGATGCGCTGCAGGTCTTCAAGGATAAGAAACAGGCCAAACGTTGCAAGAATCTGCACCGCCTCGGATTTGCCAAGCGTCCACTGTATCAGCGTGGACTGCACCAAAGGCCCCAACAGCGCCGCCAGGATGACGGCGCTTGCCAGGAGAGCAACAAAGGTAAGCCAGGGAGAAAGCCCCGCCGAAATAACCCATAAGCACAACGAAGCAGCCACATACGCGCCAATGGAATAGAAACTGCCATGCGCTACATTAAGTACGCGCAACACGCTGAACACAAGCGTCAAACCGACGGCCACGAAAAAAATAAGCGCCGCGCTCGTCAAACTATCGACGAGCAAAGGAATTATCAAGCCAAGCATAAGTGGTTCCGTAACGTGATATCGCCAAGAGCGATCGATCCGCTCTCGGCCGCCGAAGTCATTACTTGTAGCTACCCGGCTTGGGCAGGGATTTCAGAAGATCGGCGTTGATGGACTTCACCCACACCATTGGATCCTCGCCCTGGGGCGGGGTCAGCACCTTGCCGTCGTAGCGAACCATGTCGCCGATTACCGGGAAGGAGTAGTCGGGCGACTTGACCGTCGTGCCGATAACCTGATCGACCATGCCCTCGTTGTCCTTGCGGATGGTGCTGGTACCGGTCAGCGTGTCGAAGGAGCCGCTGGACATGGCTTTCGCCAACTCGTCACGAGAAGGCCATTTCCCGCCGTTCGCAGCCATGGCTTTTACATAGGCATCCTTCATGTAGATAACGGCATTGGCCATTTTCATGGACGGAAACACTGGGTATTCGCCGAAGCGCTGCTTGTATTCCTCTACGAAGCGCTTGGTTTCAGGCCTGGCCTGTGCATCGGGAGACATCCACCACCCGTCGCCCAGCACACCAACGATGACGCCTTGGGGCAAGGTATTTTGCTGAAGAACAGTTTCACCCAGAGCCAAAATGACCTGGCTCTTGGAGAACAAGCCACGAGGCGACGCCTGCCTTACAAAGTTGGAAAGGTCAGCCCCCCAAAGCGCCGAAAACACCACGTCGGGCTGAGCAGCCAATAAGCGGGAAACCTCGGTTTGAAAATTGGCGGTTCCAAGCTTGGGAAAAAGGTTGGCCACGATTTCGATGTCGGGCCTGATTGCCTTCAGCGTAGCCGAGAAAACATTGGCCGCGTCATGCCCCATGGCATAGTCGGGGTTCAGCATGGCGACACGCTTTACATTGGGATTTTTCTGCAACAAATACAGAGCGTAAGCCGCGAACTCAGTCACGGTATTACCGTTGGGGCGGAAGTAGTAATTGCTTTTTCCGTCTGCCAGCAGTTGATGCGCATCGCAGTTCCAGGCAATAGTGGGAACTTTCAATTGTTCGACCGCCGGCTTCAAAGCCAGGCAGTTGGAGCTTGAAAGTGCGGCAATCATTACCTGGTTTTCGGGGTTGGAAGCCAGCCGGCGGTATTCAGCGATAACGCCTTCAGTGCCCTGGCCTTCGTCAACGACGGTAGCCTTGATAGGCACCCCAGCAATGCCACCGGCTTTGTTGATTTGGTCAACCATCAGATCGGCGGCCTTCTTGCCTGGCATACCATAGGCCGCTGCAGGCCCCGAAGTGAAGGTAAAAACACCCACACCGACCGAAGCCGGTTTTTCTTGCGCGTGAAGCGGCGTCATTGCGGCACCCAGCGCAACCGCCGCAGCGGTGACCCAAGTCATCTTCATCATAGTCTCTCCTCAGCCTACTTTCATGTGAATTGACGAGTTGTTACTCGCCAGCGGTAAACGTGAATCAAAGCATCCAGTCGTTTGCATGTAGCAAATATCGCGCAAACAATCTTTTAATATTAGCTGTGTTTAAAAGCTATTAAACAGTATCAAATTGCTTTTTGCAATATCATTTTCCTAGGGAAAACAACTAGAATGCCCCGACACTGCTGGATCAAAAACCGCAGAAACAGGCGCTGAGAAGGCGTACGCGATGTACAATCGGCTTTTTCACGAAGGTATTGCCCAATGGCGTCCACGAACTCAAATCGCTCATTGACAATCACGCAGCCGTCATTTCTAGTCGACGGGTCAGACGCCGAGTTCCGCCTGCTCATTAACAAGCTGCTGTATTTTTCGGCGCGCTTGCTGGCAATCCGCGACGGTTTCGGGGCAATCATCGGTCTTACCGGCATACAGTATTCGATACTGATGTCGATCAAACAACTCTCGTCCGAAGACGAGGTCACCGTCAATCAACTGGCCGACCACCTGCATTTCAGCGGCTCATTCGTCACCGTTGAAACAGGCAAGCTGCAAAAGCGCGGCCTGATCAAAAAAAGCAGGCATATCCTCGATCGGCGCAAGATGGTGCTCAGCATCACCCCGGCGGGCCTTACGCTGCTGGAGGGGCTTACCGAGACCCAGCAAACCATCAACGACATCCTGTTCGACAAGCTCAACGCGCGCGACTCCACCCAGTTGCGCAAGCTGGTCAGCCAATTGGTAAGCAATTCTGATTCCGCCACGCTTGAACTAACGCACCTGGTCTCGAAGCTGAACATCCAGCAAGGCAATTCGCACCCGTAATATGCCTTGACCGCGGCCTGTCAGTAGAGATTCCGCTTGTAGTCGGACTCCAGGCTTTTGCGCATCAGGCCGGGAACGGCGACCAACCCCTTGGCGACGATTGCGCCCAGGCCGCCGGCCTTGTGCAGCCTTACGTGCGCGGCGAAGATGGCCGCCGGATCGATGTCGGCGGGAGGCGCTTGCCCAACCCAAGGGTTGGCGCGTGCCAAGGCGGCGCTTTCGCGCAGCGCGATGAATGGCGACGCAATGCTGCCCACGAGCTTGGGGGTTTTATCGCGCACGGTGAAGGGCTGCCTTGATTGCGGGTCGGCGCTGATGCCGGCCTCGCCCTGCGCGCAGGCTACCCGGGTGCATCCGGGCACAATGAACAATGCCGACGCTTGGGGCCGCGCCAGGATATTGCGGAAGCTATCCGTACGGCGGTTTCCCGGACGATCGGCGAAGCGAATGCCGCCTTCGAACGGCTGGGCCAGCAGGCCGGCCGGGTCGCCCTTGGGGCTAAGATCGGTATTCAGCCGGGCATCGGCGGTGGCCAGAGCCATGAAACGGCTGGATTGAAGAAAGTCGGTCACATCGGCGGCCGGCGGTGGTGCGGGCTGCCAGAAATCCGAGCGCAGCAAGGCCTTGGCGCAATGCAAATAGCATTCCTGCACGGTGACGACAATAGCGTCACCCTCCGCGCTCGCCACCCTGCCGTTTACGCGCAGGGTCTCGCCCATGCCGGGAATGAGGAACAGCAACCCCACGCCACGCCCCTGCCGCGCCTGCTCGGGGTCGTCCAGCGCGGCGAGCGGCAATCGGAGCTGTTTTTCGTCCAGCGCCAAGGCGAAACCCGGATCGCCGCCGACGATGGTCGCGTCGATGCACTGTTCATCGCTGAAACCGGCAAACGCCAGAGGCGATGCGCACAGCCAGCGGCGCGCATGGGCATCCAGATGATCGATGACCTTCAGGTCGATGGCCGCGGGCTTCGCGCCCGCCTGCGCCTCAAGCTCGGCTGTCGTCCGCAGCATGGTTGCGCACCCAGCCGTACCACACGGCAAGCACCACGGGAACCAGAAGCGCCAGCCACGAGACCGCATCGCCCAGGCCGTCGTACAGAAGGCCGGACAGCAATCCGACGGCGCTCAGCAAGCCGATCACAATGGGCCAGAACCAGACTTTCATTGCTGCAGTACTCCTGCTCGTTGAGCTTCTTCAGCCTCGGCATCGGCCAGGATTCCCTGCGCTTCGCGATGGCGCAAGTATTTCTTGGCCCACAGGTACAGGCCGCTGCCCAGGATAATGATGGTGAGGATGTCGAGCAGCGCCCAGACGATTTTCAGCGGCAAGCCGCCATAATCGCCAAAATGCAGCGGCTGCGACACGAACAGCGCCTTCACATACCAGGGCATTTCCCGGGTGTCGGTCAATGCGCCGGTTTGCGCATCCACCAGGACCGGACGCAACAGGCGGGCCGTCAGCGGCGTGTTGCCTTTCATGAAGGCCGTATAGTGATGCGGATCGGCAAATGCCGTGCCCGGGAAAGCGATCAGGCGCACGCCCATGTCGGGCGCGGTTTTTTCCGCCGTAATGTACGCGGCTTGCACCGAGCCGTTGTCTTTCATTGGCGGCGCATTCTTATAGGGCTTGACCATATCGGCCAGTTGGTCGCCTTGCCAGACAGCCAGCACAATGGGGTCGAGAGTGTTGATAATGCCCGTTGCTCCCACGACCGTCAGCCACACCACCGTGACGATGCCCAGCAGGTTATGCATGTCCAGCCATTTGACGCCGCGCCCCTTCTGCTTGCGCACCGTGCCGAAATCCTGCTTGCGCATGAATGGCTTGTAGACCACTACGCCCGAAATAACGGCAATGACCAGCAGCAGGCCCATAAGGCCAAGAAACAACTGCCCGGGCAATCCGGCGTACATGTCTTTGTGCAATTGAAGCATGACCGCCATGAAGCCCTGGTCGTTGGGCTGGTCCAGCACCTTCGCGGTGCGTGAATCGATGGCCACCGTCCAGAACTCGTCCGGCGGGGCATCGACCTTGCTGGCCATGGAAACGATCGTGATGTTCGGGTGTTCTTCCTCGTCCCAGAACATGTAGCGCACCACCTTGTTGGGCTGCGCCGCCAATGCGCTTTGAACGATCTTGTCCAGACTGACATTGGCCGTGCCTTCGGGCATGGGCGGCGCCTCGACCACACCGGAAAGCTGCTCGATTTCTTCGTGGAAAACCAGCGGCAGCCCGGTCAGGCAAAGCATCAGCAGGAAGATGGTGCAGACCAGGCTGGTCCACTTGTGGATGAATACCCAGGTGCGAAGATGCATTTTTTAGAAACCTATCGTCGCCGACAACATGACGATGCGGCCTGAACCAAGGAACAGATAGCCGTCGGACACGTTGTTTGCGGAGCTCGATGTCGCCCAGTAGGCCTTATCGAACAGATTTTCGACATTCAGACGCAGTGTAAGGTCTTTGCCGGCCACCTTGGTTTTATAGCGCGCGCCGGCATCGAAGGTGGTGACCGAAGGCAGCTTGTACTTGTTGCCTTGGTCGGCGTATTGCGAACCCGTGTAGACCACCCGCGCATTCAAGCCGAAGCCGGGAGTAAACACATTGTCCCAATCCACGCCCAGCGAGGCCTGCACATGCGGCACGCCCACGGCGTCATTGCCTTCGTTGACGCCGCCCGCCATTTCGTCGAGCTTGCCACGCATGAATGTTACGCCGCCCAGCAAGCGCACGTCTTTCGCCACTTCGCCGAAAGCGTTGATTTCCAGGCCGCGGTTCACCTGCATGCCGTTTTCGGTTAGCGAGTTATTGAATACCGTGGCGCTGGGCCGCTTGATCTGGTACAGGCTTACCGTGGTGGCAAAGTTGCCCCAGTCGTATTTGGCGCCGACTTCAAACTGTTTGGTTTTCATCGGCGGCAGGGAAGCCGCCGTCGTCACCGACGGAGGCGTGGCCGACGCGCCTTGGGACAGGCCCTCGATATAGTTGGCGTAAAGCGACAGGTTATCGATGGGTTTTACCACTACGCCCACCACTGGCGTAACAGCGGATTCTTCATATCCGGGGCCGTCCGGCGCATTCGTGGGCGTGGGAAAGTAGACGTAGTTCTGCTGCTTGACCGACTGATGGCGCGCGCCCAGGGTCAGTTGCACACGGTCTTCCATGAAGGACAGCGTGTCGGCCAGGGCATAGCTGGTCAGCGTTGCGGAGGTGTATCTACCCGTAGGATTCGCCATGCCATCCACATTATGGTAGTCGCTGGGCGGCGCGATAGGGTTGTACAGATTGTTGGGAATGGATGCATAGCCCCAGGGAAACACAAAGCCGATGTCGGTATCGGTGGTCATGCGCGAATAGCTGGCAGAAACCTTGTGCTTGACCGCGCCGGTTGCAAACTTTGCGGTCAGGCCGGTTTCAAAGCTGGTGGTCTCGGGCTTGAATATCTGCCAGGCCGGGGTCGAAGTGTAGTCGCCATTCATGCCTGTCAACGTTGCATTGCCGGCAACCGCATCCATTTTGTGCCTGCGATTGCCCAGGGCGGCATGCACGGTGATCTTGTCGGTGATGTCGTGCTCGATGCGCCCCACGACCGACGTGTCGTCCATGATGACACGGCCATAGCCCGGATAGTTCAGGCTGGTGTCGGACGGCGCGCTGGGCAGGCTGGCAAGCGTGGGGGATATTTGAAATTGGCGCACTTCGTTGTCGATCCGCTGCGACACATGCATGACGTCCAGCGACGCCCGAGTGCGTTCGCCGCGATAATCCAGCGCAACGGAAAATAACCCTTCCTTGTCCTTCTGGTCGTCGATCGTCGTGTTGCCGTTGCGGTATGCCCCATTGAAGCGGATGCCGAACTGGCCGCTGTCGCCGAAGCGGCGTCCCAGGTCGACGTGCGTGCCGAATTGCGAGTCGGACCAATAGCTGCCAGTCACACGCGCTATCGGTGTGTCGGTGGCGCGCTTGGGCACGATATTGATGGCGCCGGACACATTACCGCCCGGGGCCATGCCGCTGAGCAGTGCCGAAGGGCCTTTCAGGATTTCCACACTTTCGGCGATTTCCATTGGGATGCGATAGTACGGCAACACGCCATACAAGCCGTTGAACGCCACATCCTGGCTGCTGAAGCTCAAGCCTCGGATGGTGAAGTCTTCGTTGATGTTGGTGCGCCCGCTGCCCATGCGCACGGAGGGGTCGACGGACACCAGATCCGCCAGGGTGCGCGCCTGCTTGTCCTCGATCAGTTGCGAAGTGTAGCTGTTCAGGTTGAACGGGGTATCCATGAAATCGGAAGCGCCCAACATGCCCAAACCACCGCCCTGGGTGACTTGCCCTCCCGCATAAGGCGTTTGCGCCGGGGATTCCGCTATGCCGTGAACAGTCACGGCAGGCATGGTGGTCACCTCGCCCGAGGACTGTGTAGTCTGCGCATGGGCGCTTGCCAATGGCCACGCCATGCAAACGCACGCCGCGTGAAGGGCCACGGCAAGCGTGCTGGGGCGGGCGGAAAAGCGCTTTGCGCCTCGGTTATGTCCGAAGCGGGGGGAAGCATGCATGTTATTTGTCCCGATATCGATATGCCTCAACCTGGAGACAAGCATGCCTGCCTGCATCCAAGGTTGATTCTAATAATATAAATAGGAATGGTTCCTATTTATATATTACACGAAATTACATTCGCATCAAACAATCGTTTTGTTTCAAGAGCCCTTGCTGCATCACAGCGTAGTCACATAACCGCGATGGCATCGGAGTGCTGGCTTCTTGCTTACGAGCCTAATGGGGATTACGAATGCCGATACGCACCAGCTGCCGGGAGGTATTACAATGACAACCTATGCTATTTTTTGTCATTGGAGCGCCGCATGTCATTAAACGTATCGTTGCCCACAGAGATGGAAAATCGCGTCAGGGAACATGTCGCCTCCGGCATGTACGGCTCAGCCAGCGAGGTAATCCGTGAAGCGTTGCGTCTCTTTGAGGCTTATCAAGCAACGCGCGAGTCGAGCTTCTCAAAGCTCAAGGCCGATATAGCCCAAGGCCTGTCTGATATCGAAACAGGTCGGGTTGGCGATCTCGACATGGAGAGCATCAAACGGCAAGGCCGTGAAGCGTTGGCTGCACGCAATACCGCCAAATGAGCAGCTATCGGATTCAACGTACCGCCAGCGCAAACAACGATTTACTGGAGGCCTGGCTATACGTGGCCGAAGACAGCCTCGACGCCGCCGACCGGCTGCTCGACAGGATCGAAGCAGATACTCGCTCACTACTGGAACATCCTCGAATGGGAAGGGCACGAGACGAACTGGCGGCGGGCTTGCGCAATTGGCCCACTTCCACACCCTACATCGCGTTTTACTTCTTGCAAGGCACCGACATTATCATCGCCCGCGTCCTGCATCACTCGCGAGACATCCTAACGATCGACGCATGGCCCAACCGGTAAGCAGTATCCGCCACGATGCTAGTCCAATTGACTTTGGACAGCGCCCACCGCGGACAAGGTGATACGCAGAGCCAACCGCACCGCATTGACCGCAGCTTATGCGGCAACTCCAAAATGAACGGCGTTCGCTATAAAGGTTGACTCAGGGCATGCGCCGGCTGCTGGCCCATTGCACCAGCAGAATGCTCGCCAGCACCGCCACCAGTCCAACCATGGACATCCCCTTGATGCTTTGGCCAAGCAGCGCCCAGCCCAGCACCACCGCCGTCACGGGGCTGATCAGGTTCAACGACGAAACCGCCACCGGCGACAAGCGGGCTACGCCCCGGAACCACAGGAAATAGGCCAGCAAGGCTCCGCCCAGCGAAAGATAGGCATAGCCCGAGGCCTGGAGCAGCGTCACCGACCGCAGCGGCGGATCGAACAGCAGGGCGAAGGGCGCGATCATGAGGCCGGCGATGAACAACTGCCACCCGGTAAAGGCGAGCATGGGCAGGCTGGTGCTCCAGCGGCGCGTCAGGCAAGTGCCGAAGGACATGCTCAACGCGCCAGCCGCCGCGGCGGCCACGCCGATGGGATCCCACACCGAGCCGGGCGACAGCAGCAGCGCGCCCATGCCCACCACCCCCATTATGGCCGCCCAAAGCGCCAGCCGGGCCGGCTGTATGCGGTCGGCCGCCCATACGATGCCCATGATCAGCAAAGGCTGGATCGCCCCCACCACCGAAGCCAGGCCGCCCGGAAGGCGGTATGCCGCCACGAACAGCATGGCCTGGAAAAAACCCAGGTTCAGGGCGGCAAGGATCAGCATGCGGCCCCATTCCTTGCGCGGCGGAAACAGGCGGGTGTACAGAATAAGGATGAGTCCGGCGGGCACGATGCGCAGCACCGCGGCGGTGAACGGACGTCCGGGAGGCAGGATTTCGGTGGTGACGATATAGGTCGTGCCCCACAGCACCGGGCCTATCGACGTGATGAGCACGTCCCACCAAAGCGAGGTCTGCCTCGACGAAGACATATGTTTACCTTGAAAGCGAATCTAAATCCAGGCCAGCGTAGCCCACACCACCAGCGGTATTGTCAGCACCGAAAGCAGGTTCCCCAGCAGCACGACATTGGCGACGGTTCTGGGCTCCACGTTGTATTGTTCGCACAATAAATAATTGAGCACCGCCGGCGGCAGCATGGCCGACAGCACGACCAGGCGCGACCACTCGGGTGTGAGCGGCAGCAGCCACAAGACCAGGGGCAGGGTCACGGCGGCGGCCAGCAAATACAGCACATTGATGCGCAGGGCCGGCCACACCCCGGAGATGCGATCGCGCGACATGCGCACGCCCAGGCTGAACAGCATGAGGGGAATGGCGATCTGCCCCGCCAAATCAGCCGTGGTACGCACGAACGGCGGCAGATGGTCCCGGTACGGCGCAAGCAGCAAGCCCATCACGGCGGCCCATACATTGGGGTTGCGCAGCCACAGCCAGCGGCTGCTGCGGCGCGACAGCAGGAACAGCCCCAGCGAGAACTGCAGCACGTTCGACAGGACGAACAGCACGATGATGGCGCCCAGCTGGCTTTTGCCGTAGGCCAGCATCATCAGGGGAATGCCCACGTTGCCAGTGTTGCGGAACATGCCGGGCACCGTCAAGGCCGCGCGCGGCATCTTGCAAAACGGGCTGAGCAAGCCCAGCAGCAGGCCCGGAACCACGATGATCAGCACACCCGCCACGGCCAGCGGCCAGCTCTGGAGCAAGTCGACCGGATACTCGATCATGACCGACAGCACCAGCGCCGGGCAGAACACCATGACATTGGCATGGTTCACGAAGCTCATGTCGGGCTCGTAGCCCTGCCGGCGGCCAAACAGGAACCCGATGCCCGCCATGGCGACGACGGGCAGAACAATGTTCAAAAGGGTAAGCAGCATGGCGGCGGTATTTGTTCCGGAAAGGCGAAGCGAAAAGTGTACAGCAGGGAATGAACTCGAACCCAGCTACACGACCAAAGCCAACCAGGACACCAGCTGCTTATTCCATAGACTTGTGGCAAGCCAAGACGCATGGACGGCATAATACGCATGCCACATAGACTTTCCCGGAAGGAGCAGGCAAGGAACTGCTTTAACAAAGGATAAAATAACCAACTTCCAACAACAGGAATTGCAAATGAGTCATTGGCCAAGAATCTTGCGCCGAATCTGGACGATGCTCCATCATGGCTCGCGGCGCAAGGCTCGGCAGTTGCATCGCATGTCGCACAGAACGCTTCAATTCAGCCTGCTGCTGGCTGGCGCGGCGATGGTTTCGTTCATGTCGCTGGGTTTTGCCCGCATGGTCGATCTGGCGCTACATTGGAACGCGACATGGATAGCCCGGGTGCCTTGGGCCATCTGGATCGCATTGCCGCTGGGAATGGTCTGCCTGCGCTGGGCCACCCTGCGCTTTGCGCCCAACGCGGCAGGCAGCGGCATTCCGCAAGTCATCGCCTCCTTGTCATTGCCAGCCAGCTCGGGACGGCTCAAACTGGTTACCCTGTACGAATCGATGTGGAAGGTACCCCTGACATTCCTGGGGTTGGTACTGGGCGCGTCCATCGGGCGCGAAGGGCCATCGGTTCAGGTCGGTGCGGCACTGATGCTGGCGTGGGGCCGGTTGTGCAAAAAAATGGGCGTGCCGTTGACAGGTGTCCAGACGAACGAGCTGATCGCCACAGGCGCGGCTGGCGGCTTGGCGGCAGCCTTCAACGCGCCGCTTGCCGGCGTAGTGTTCGCCATAGAAGAACTGGGCCGGGGCACCGCGCTTCGTTGGCAGCGCCTAGTGCTGCTGGGTGTACTGGCCGCCGGTTTTATCGTGGTAGTGTTTGCCGGGAACAACCCATATTTCGGCACGTTCACAGGGCATGCGCTAGAGCACAATATGGCGGGCTGGGTCTTGCTGTGCGGATTGGTTTGCGGCATTGGCGGCGGAATATTTTCCTGGCTGCTCAGCAAGGGCGCCGCCGCATTCGCACCCGCGCGCTGGCGCGACTGGCTATGCCGGCGCCCCCTTCATTTGGCATTTTTCATGGGCCTGATTCTGGCGGCGCTGGGGTTGCTGACCCACTATACGGTTTTCGGCACCGGCTACGAGGTGGCGTCTTCCGCGATGGCCGGGCACTCGCTGGAATCGCCCAGCTTCGGCCCGGCAAAGCTACTGGCAACCGTGGTCTCCTACTGGGCGGGCATTCCAGGCGGGATATTCACCCCGGCGCTGACCGCAGGAGCCGGCTTTGGCGTTGAACTGTACCGCTGGACGGGCGCGCTGGCCGATCAACGTGTACTGGTGCTGCTGTGCATGGCGTCATTCCTTGCCGCTGCCACCCAATCCCCACTGACAGCCAGCGTCATCGTCATGGAAATGACTGGCAGCCAGCCAATGCTCGTGTGGCTGCTGATCGCTTCGCTGTGCGCTTCGCTCGTCTCGAGGCTGTTTTCACCGCAGCCGTTCTATCATTATTCGGCCGGGCGTTTTCGCCAGCAGGTGCGTGAAAGCGATATTGCTCTGGCCAAGACCGCGTCGGCCGCCTCCCCCAAAATCCCCCCCTCGGGCGTTGAAGGCAAACTGGTCGACTCTGGGCCGTAACCAGAATTCAACCTCTTTGAGCGTGATCTCCCCCCACCCTCTATGGCTGGTTCCCCGCCAGACTCACCGGGCAGAAACGCGGCGCTATCGCGAGCCCGACGTCCACGGCTCCCTTACATCATTAATAATTCTATTTATTTCTTATTGATTTAAATTGTTTCCCGTATAATTCCCTGCAGAAATAAGCGCCGGAAGCCCTTAGCCGGAATCCCATGCAACCAGACCTTCCATGAAAGCGCCTGCCATGGAACGACCTATCAGCCCCCGACGACCCATGAACATAAAAAAACTGCGTTTTTGCCTGTTGCCCCTGATCGCTTCGGTCCTGGCCGCGTGCAACAGCGGATCCGGCGGCGGGCAGGCCGACCTGGCCTGCGCGGAAACAGGCCCCTATGCCTGCCAGACCGGGGACACCGAACCGCTGTATACCTTCCAGTGGGCGCTGAACTATGCGGCCAGCTACTTCAAGGACTTTCCCGATGTTTTCGGCGGCGGCCTGGATCTGAACGTAGAACCGGTGCACCGGATGGGCATCAAGGGCCAGGGAGTCAATGTCCTGGTGCTGGACACCGGAACCGATCTGCACAATGAAGACCTCGCGCCCAATGCCGACTACAGCATGTCCTGGAATTTCGTGACGCAGCAGGACGACCCCTATCCGGACCTGAACGCCAACAGCCCGGCCCACGGCACGGTCGTCGCCGGCATCATCGCCGCGGCCCAGAACGGCAAGGGGGTCATGGGCATTGCCCCGCGGGCCACGATAGGCGGCGCGAACTACCTTAGCGGCCAAAGCCAGGTGTTCGCCGCCTATGGCGGGGCGCCGTGGTCCGGCAAGGCGGACGTCTTCAATGCCTCCTTCGGCGGAGACACCGTCGCAACACCCTACGAATCCGACATCGACAACGACACCACGACCGCGCTCCGGGGCATCAAGAACCTGCGCAACGGCAAGGGCGCCATCTTCGTCAAGGCGGCCGGCAATTCCTTCAACCCCGGCCTGTGCGGAAGAACGGCCGCCTATTTCGACTGCACCAACCCAGCCAACGACGTCTCGGTGCTGGAGTCCAACGTCATCACCGTCGCCGCGCTGAATGCCAAGGGATCGGCCAGCAGCTACAGCAGCGCGGGCTCCGTGGTCTGGGTGACCGGACTGGGCGGGGAATACGGCGGCGCGGGCAACTACGGCGAAGGCAGCCAGAACGGCGATGGCCCGACCATCTTCAGCACGGACCTGCGCGGCTGCATCTACGGGTTCAGCTACACGGGCGCGGAAACGCCCTTCCTGCGCGGGCAAACCGTGCGCAACGGCCGGCCCGACAACCCCGATTGCGACTACACCTACATGAATGGCACATCGGCGGCCACCCCTACCATTGCCGGCGTGGTCGCGCTGATGCTCGACGCCAATCCGGCGCTGACCTGGCGGGACGTGCGCGATATTCTACGGATATCGTCGCGCAAGGTGGACGCCGACTATCTCCAGCACATTCCCAGAAAAGGCGACAAGCCCTATGGCTCTCTGGAAGACCTGGCCACCAACCAGCCCACCGGCCAAATGGGAAGCGCCGCCGACATCCACGATGGCGCCGTGGCATTCCCAATGGACCTGGGCTGGCAGAAGAACGCCGCCGGATACGAGTACTCGAACTGGTACGGCTTTGGCGTGCCGGACACCGAAAAAGCCGTGGAACTGGCGCGGCAATACAAGAGCAACCCCAGTCTGAGCCGGGCCAAGGATGTCCAGATTCCCGATTTCAGCGAAGTGGCTTATTGGCAACTGGATCCATTGTCTGGCACGGAAACCTCGGAATACGCCGGCGCCAACATCCGCATAGGGGCATTCCCCTACCAGCGCGTCACGTCCCTGGGCACGTTCAAGGCGGGTACGCAAATCGTGGATCAATTGCAGGTTCGGCTGTCGGGCGAAGATGTCTGCCTGGGCTCGCTGGGCATTGCCGCAAAATCGCCCTCGGGCACGGTTTCCTTGCTGAAGCTGCCCAACGACCACTTCAAGGCCAACGGGATCGACAGCTTCAATGCCTACACGCTGGGAAGTTTCGCGTTCTACGGCGAGCAGGCCCAGGGCGACTGGGAGCTGTTCGCCATAGCCGCCAATCCGGACACGCAGATCGAAGTGGTCGAAATCATCGATAATCAGGTTCGTACCCGTCTATCTACCGAATGCCCTTCCACGGACGGCAGCGGCGGGCCCATCGACTTCAAGCTGCTTACCGAAGCGCGAATCATTGCACAATAGACCGTGCCATCGTTTTTCCAGGATCACTCCATGACAAAAAGCTTTCGACATGTTCTCGGTCTTCTTGGCGTTTCGCTGGCGCTGGCCAGCCATGCCGCGTTCGCACTGACCCCGGGACAAAAGCTGTCCGAGGCGCAGATCGCGCAATTGGGCGATCTGCAGGTGTACGACATCGGCGGCACCAAGGTCAGGGTCATTCCCTCGCAGCAGTCCGGCCAGCAGGAAACCTTGCTGGTCAACGCCCAGGGCGTCGTGGGCAGCAGCCGCAACGAAGTCACGATTTCACAGGCGTCGGAGAGCAGCGTCCAGGCCAAGCTGCAGCAGTTGACGCCTCAGCCGGCGTCGGTGCAGCATTACGAACCGACCGGCATCACCGTCTTGCGGTATGCCGAGTTTGGCCAGGCCGTCGAAGGCCTGCGCGCGCTCAAGGCGGCGCTGCCCGGCGCCAAGGTACGGCTGGGGGTGCGATTCAGCACGCCGGTTCCCAACTAAGCGCTCGCAGCCGATCCATGCCTCGAGACTGACCGAACAGGTGCGGGAAAGCCTATTCCGTTTCGATGTGCATGGCGCGGCTGGCCAGCAGCCCCGACCAGATGGCACCGCCGATCAGCAGGCAGAAAAACACAGCCACGGCGTTCCAGTTGCCCGTATGGTCGTGCAGGAAACCGACGGCCAGCGGCGCCATGGCGGCCAGCGTGTAGCCCACGCCTTGCGCCATTCCGGATAACGAAGCCGCTATCTGCGGGTTGGGCGAACGCAATACCAGCAGCGCCATCGCAATGCTGAACATGCCGCCGAACCCCAGGCCGAAAACGGTCGACCACACATACACGGCCGAAATACTCCCGTACAGCATGCCCATCAGGCCAACCAGGACGAGCACCATCATCGCCAGCGTGGCGAGGCGCTGGTCGCGCCCCCGGGTCGCCAGCCAGGGGCCAGCCAGCGACGTGGAAAGCTGCACCGTCATCAGCGACGCCAGGACGAAGCCGGCCTTTACCGGAGTGAGCCCGCGATCGATGAGAATCAGCGGCAGCCAGCCGAATATGCAATAGGCAATGGCGCCCTGCGCCCCCATGAACAAGGTAACCTGCCAGGCCAGCCAGCTGCGGCGCAGCTTGGGCGCCGCAGCGCGGACGCGGCCTCGCGGATGCTCGCCCGAACCCGCTTGCGGCCACCAGACCACGATGGCGGCGGTGGCCGGAATCAGCCAGAACGCCAGCGCCCAGCGCCAGTCGCTGCCGGGAATCTGCTCCAGCGGCACCGTCACGCCGGCGGCGATGGCCGCGCCCAGCGCCAGGGCCGTGGTGTAGACGCCCATCATCATTCCCGCCTGCTGCGGGAAATGCTGCTTGATGATGCTGGGCAGCAGCACCATGACGACGCTTATGCTGAAACCCACCACCAACGTTCCGGCAAACAGCCCGAACACGCCCAGGGTGCTGCGCAGGCCGATGCCCGCAACCAGCACCAGCAAGTTCACCAGCAACAGGCGCTCGGCCGATTGAAAGCGCAGCAGACTGGGAGCCAAAGGCGCAAAAGCGCCAAAGCACAGGATGGGCAGGGTCAGCAAGGTTCCCAGGGCCAACGCGGACAAGCCCAGGCTTTCGCGCAGCGAATCGATCAACGGGCCCACGCTGATCAGCGCCGGCCGCAGATTCATGCCCACGAACACAATCGCGAACATCAGCATCAGCTTCGATGTCGCCGAGGGCTTACGGAGAGAAGAATCGTGCGAAGAAGACGATGGCTGGGCTTCGAGCGGCTGCGGTTCGGGTGAGTTTGTCTGCATGTAATTATTGAGCGTCTGCTAATAGCCGCAGTGTGCCATAAATCCTCACGCACGGCCCTACCCTGTCAACAAGGGCCGGGCAGGCGCCACGATGGCAGACCTTAGAATCCCGGGGCGGCCTGCATGTTTTGCAGAAGATCGATGATGTCCGCCTTAAGCCGGTCCAGCAACGGCGCCGGCAAAGCGTCCGAGGCGCCGAGGGCGCGCAGCCAGGCGATCAGCCCCTCGTCGCCGGGGTCGGCGATGCGCCGGCTGACCGCATCGTGCAGGGCTGAGACGCCTTCGCCCTGGTATTTGTCGGCCAGGTAATCCAGCATGTCCGCTTCAAGGACCTTGGGGCTCATGGAAAACATGCCGCCGCCGCAGCACCGGCACGACATGCCGTGCTGCATGGTCTTGCCCGCCGCGTTCCAGAGCGTCAGGATGAGCCTATCCTGATTTTCCAGGCCAGGAGATTCGGACGGGCGAACCATGCTATGGCTTCCCGCTTTCCTGCCGCACCTGCGCCAAGCCTTCCAGCCGGCCTTGCAGCTCGCGGACCCTGCGCTGGGCGGCCGGCGATGCGAGTTCATCGTCTGCAATGTCGAAACCGATCTCCTTCTGCAGGAGATCGCGCGCGGCCTGCAATTGCTCGGCTATCCGCGCCTTCTGGCTGTCTCCGGAACGGCCCCTGGGCAAAATGGCGACAATGGAGCAAAGCGGATCGCCCGCTTTCCTGAGAATGGGCACGACCGCCACCGTGGCGGGAATAATGGCGTCCCTGGTCCAGTAGATTTCGCTGTTGCGTATGGCCTGCGACATCTCCGCGATTTCCTGGACGGTGGGAAAGTCCAGCCCGTCGGCCTTGGCGTCGGCGCGCTCCTTGCGTAACAGCCGGGCCGTTTCCGACGCGGGCAAATGGGCAAGAAATACCCGGCCCGTTGCCGAGTGGATCAAGGGAAGAGCGGTGCCGACCCGGAGCACGGTTGGCAGGTAGGCGCCGATTTCCAGGCGCACCAGGGTCGGCCCCAGCTCCGTCCACACGTACAAGCCCACAGAGCACCCTGTATTGGCAGCCAGGGCGCTGACGACTTCCTGGGCGCTGCCGATGGCGTCGTGCCGGTTCAACGCCGCCAGGCCGATGCGCAGCGCCGTCGGGCCCAGATCGTACATGCCGCTGGAGATGGACTGCTTGACGACGCCATAGCGCACCAGTGTGACGAGATAGCGGTGCAGCTTGCTGGGAATGAGCCCCGTCCTTCGGGACAATTCGCTGAGCCCGATGGCGCTGCCTTCCTGGGTGATGATGCCAAGCACATCCAGCGCCGTCTCGACGGTCTGGATTCCGACCGGCTGCCCGCTGTTGCGCTTGGGGCGTCCGCGTGCGACTGCAGAACTGATCATGGATAGAGTATTTATAGTAGGAGGGTCTGCTAGATTAGTGTCACCCGACGCGATTGACAAGTTCACCCAGCTCTCCGATCTGTATTTTGACCACGTCGCCCTGATTCAGGAACTCCCCGCTTTCCGCCCCCGTTCCGGCCGGCGTGCCGGTCATGATGACGTCGCCCGGGTATAGCGTTAGCCGGCTCGATAACTGCACAAGCTGTTCCGCCGCGGTGAAGATCATGTTCCGGGTGGTGGAATCCTGCCTCAATGTATCGTTGACCCACAGCTTGATGGGCAGGGACTGGATGTCGTCGACATCGTCCAACGGGGTCAGCCAGGGCCCTAGCGGGCACGACCCGTCAAAGCTCTTCTGGCCTATCCAGTCGTACTTGAAGGGCGAGCGGATATCCAGCTGTTCCCTTTGCAGGTAATCGCGGGCGGAAAAATCGTTGCCGATGGTGACGGCGGCGACGCAGTCCAGGGCGTTGTCCAGGGTCAGATGGCGGGCACGCACCCCCACGACCAGGGCAAGCTCGGCCTCCCAGTCCAGCTTGCTCGACTCCACGACGATCTCGGCCCCGGTTCCCACCACGCTGGCCGGCGACTTGATGAAATGCCAGGGCGTCAGCCCCACATCGTGCGGATCGGGCTCGGGCTTCAGGCCCAGCATGCGCTCCATGCTTTGAACATGGTCTTTATAGTTGGCCCCCGCGCAATAGATCGCCGGCGGGCGCGGAACCGGCGCGGCAAGCTTCACGCCGGACAACGCAAGCCCGCCGCTCGGCGCCGACTTGGCGAACGCCGCCAGCTTGGGGCGGGCGGTCTCCCAATGCTCGAGCGCGTCGAGCATGGAATACGGGCGGCTGCCGCCCAGGACCGTTGAAAGCTCGAATACGTTTCCATCCACCAGCACGCCCGCGGCGATCCCGCCGTCCGTGTAATAGCTCAGTAACTTATACGACATGAATACGCTCCTCTCCAATCGTGTTCAAATATTGGCGTCATACCGGCAATTCGGCATCGCCATGGGCGCGAACTTCACCCGTGCCGGGATCGATCTCGACGCCGTAGTCGCGCCGCGCCGACTCGATGCTGATGTAGCCCTGCGCAACGTCGTAAGCCACTTTTTCCGCCGGACGCTGGCGCGGGTCGCCGTACCCGCCCCCCCCGCCCGAGCGCAGTCTCAGCGCATCGCCTTTTTTCAAGCGGCGACGGGCAAGCTTGGCGTTGGGCAAGGCTTCTTCCCAGACCCCATCGACACGCACGCCCACCGAATTGCCGTCGGCCTGCATGCCCCCGTTCAGTCCCCAGGGCTTGCACTGCGCGCGTTCTATCGAAGTGTCGAACGAGAACGGCGCAAGCGCCTGGACGACCAGGTCGGCGCCCAGGCCGCCACGGTGCTGGCCGGGGCCGCCGCTGTCCTGGCGCAGCGCATAGCGCTCGATCAATATGGGGTATTTGGACTCGATCTGCTCGACGGGGCTGTTATGCGTATCACCATCGTTGATGCAGACCGTCACGGAAACCCCGTCTTCCGTGGATTTCGCCCCCCAGCCGCCGCCCAACGGCCCGATGCTGGCGATATAGAAGCGCCCGTCCTTGGGGGAAAAGCCGTGCAGGGTCGCCACGACGAGGTCGGCATGGTGCCCGGCAATGACGTGGTCGGGCAAGGCCGGCGCCAGCGCCTTGAAGATGGTGTCGATCACCGTCATGGGAAACGTCATCCACCAGCGCATCGGCGCCGGGCGCGTCGCACTAACGATGCTGCCTTCCGGCACGATCACGTTCAAGGAGCGGAAGCTGCCGTCGTTGACCGGATACCACTCGGGTGTCGTCAGGCACTTGTAGGCGACCTGGGCGCAGGCAATGCCCGTCGTGACGCCCGAGTTGTAGAAACCGCTGACCTGGCGGCTGACCTCGGACAGGTCGATCGTGACCTGTCCGGCCTGCACGACTACCTTTACCCGTATCGGCACCGGCACGCCCAGGTTGACGCCATCGTCGTCCATGAACGATTCGGCCTCGTAGACGCCGTCGGGGATCTTGCCGGCATTGGCGCGCGCGGCGGCATCCGTGTGATCCATGATGGTGGCGATGGAGGCCAGCACCTCGTCCTTGCCGTAGCGGTCGAGCAATTCCAGAAAGCGCCGCTCGCCCGTGGTGACGGCCGTTATCTGGGCGCGCAGGTCGCCCATGGCAAGATCCGGCAGGCGCACATTGAGGGCGATGATGTCCAGCAGGTCCTGGTTGACCACGCCCGCGCTCTGGTACTTGAGAATGGGTATTTGCAGCCCCTCGGAATAAATGTCCGTGGTTACCTGCCCTATCGTTCCGCCCACGTCCAGCCAGTGCGCCATGCAGCAGGTGAACCCCTGGATTTCGCCTTCGTAGAATATGGGCAGGGTGAACGTGACGTGGTTGAGGTGGCTGCCCGTGATGTACGCGTCGTTGGTGACGATGATGTCCCCGGGATGGATGTTCTCCAGCCCGAAGTGGCGGATCTTGGCCTTGATGGTCTCCGACATCCCCCGGATGAACATGGGCAGGCCCAGCCCGATCGAAACGGTTTCGCCCTGCGCGGTGAACAGCCCCACGGTGAAGTCCAGGGCTTCGTAGATGATCATGTTGTACGCCGTGCGCATCAGGTTGGTCTTCATTTCCTCTGTGACGGCCAGCACCCCGTTGCGCACCAGTTCAACCGTGATGGGATCCACATTATGTTTTACCGCACTCATCGCTACTCTCCGATCTCGATATCAAGGTTTCCAAAGGGATCGACCACCACGCGGTCGGTGGGCAGCACCACCGTGGTCGACGCATGCTCTTCGATCAGGGCAGGGCCCTGGATGCGATCGCCGGCCTGCAGAAGCGTGCGGTCGTACACGGGGGTTTCCACGAAACCGGCATCGTCGAAGAACACCTGCTTTCTGCGAACCTGCGCCGCCGAAACCTCCCGGCCGGAGCCTGGGCCGCGCTTCTCCTGGGGCGGCTTGAGCATGGCGCCCGCCACGGAAACCCGCACGCTGACGATCTGCGCAGCCTCCTTGGGCGCGCAAGTGCCATAGCGCAGCAAATGCACGTCGTCGAAAGCCCGCTTGACGCCGTCGACGTCCCGGTTGTCGAAAAGCGCCTGGGGAAGCTCGACCGTCACAGCATGTTCCTGGCCCACGTAGCGCATGTCCGCATAGCGCTTGATGTCGATGGACTGGGCGCGGGTGGCGGAGGACAGGATCGCGTCCCGGCCGGCCTGCTCCATTTCCCGATACAAGGATTCGATGCCGTCGAACGCGGCCTCGGACAGCGCCTGGAAGCACGAACGCACGTAGTCGTAGCGCAGATCGCTGAAAAGCATGCCGTAGGCGGAAAAATGCCCCGGCGAAAACGGAATGACGACGCGGCGGATGCCCAGCTCGCGGGCGATGGCCGAGGCATGCAAGGGGCCGGCGCCGCCGTACACGATCATGGTGAAGGCGCCCGCGTCCAGCCCGCGCTCCGTCGTCACGCCCTTCACGGCATAGGACATGGCCGTTACCGCAATGCGCAAAATACCGTTGGCCGCCGTCTGCGTGTCCAGGCCCAACGGCCGGGCAAGATGCTCGTCCACCGCCCTGGTGGCGGCGCCCACGTCCAGCTTCATGCTGCCGCCCAGGAAGCACTCGGGGTCGAGCCGGCCCAGCAGCAGGTTGGCATCGGTGACGGTGGGCTGGGAGCCGCCGCGTCCGTAGCATGCCGGGCCCGGCATGGATCCCGCGCTGCGCGGGCCGACGCGCAGCGCGCCGCCTTCGTTCAGGGCCGCAATGCTGCCCCCGCCCGTGCCCACTTCAAAAATATCGATCATGGGAATCTGTATGGGCAGGGCCTTGGCGTAGCCGCCGATCAACGCGCTTCCCGTCGTCAGCGGAACGCCATTGCTGATCACGCCGGCCTTGGCGGTGGTGCCGCCCATGTCGAAGGCAATGGCCTGGGTCAGCCCGAGCTGGGCGCAGATGGCCTGCGCCCCGATGACTCCCGCCGCCGGACCCGATTCCAGCATCCTGACGCAATAACGCTTGGCGTCGTCGACGGGAAAAAGGCCGCCCGTGGACTGGACGGCATAGAAGTTGCCTTGGAATTCGCTTTGCGCCAGATGGGATTCGAGCTCCTGCAAATAGGACTCCACCCTGGGGCCGACGTAGGCGTTCGCGGCCACCGAAGAGGCCCGTTCAAACTCCCGGTATTCCTTCGACAGCTCGTGGGAAGCCGTGACGAACACCGACGGTATTTCCTCTTCGATGATCTCCTTGACCCGTTTTTCGTGCGCATCGTTGCTGTAGGAATGCAGCAGGATGACGGCGACGGCTTCGACGCCGCGCTCCTTGAGCTCCCGGGCGATGTCGCGCACCCTTTGCTCTTGCAGTTCTTTATGGACGGTTCCGTCCGCAAGAAGCCTTTCCTCGACCTCGAACCGCAAGGAGCGTTCGACCAGCGGCTGGTGCTTTGAGAAGTAAAGATTGTAGGCGTCCGGCCGGTTGATCCGGCCGATTTCGTAGATATCCCGGAAGCCCTCGGTAATGAGCAGGGCGGTTCGCGCGCCGCTGCGCTCGAGCAAGGTGTTGATGACGATGGTCGAGCCATGCAGGAAAATATCGGCGTCCTTGAACTGGACTCCGGCAATGTCCAGCGTATCTTGAATACCCCTTACCAGGCTGTCGTGCGTGGAAAGCGATTTGCCAAACAGCAGTTGCCGGCCGGTTTCGTCGAATGCCGCCAGATCCGTGAAGGTTCCGCCGATATCGACGGCCAGCCGAAGCCGGCGCTGTGCAGGTGTCGAAGTCGTGATGCTCATGGTGCTCTAAAAAATGCTGAATCCGCTCCGTCGACTCCGCGCGGATTCATTGTTGTCGGAATAGCCGGAGCAGGCCTCGATGAATAGGTGTTGACAGGCCCTGGTGCCTTCGCTCTAGGAGGCGATTTCGTCCAGAGCCCTGCCCTTGGTTTCCAGGCCGAACAGCGCTACCGCCGCGCCCCCGACCACTGCGGCCCCGCCAAACAAGACGAACACGGAATTGATGGAGCCGCCGGTAAGCAACGCTCCCACCACGACCGGCCCGATGATCGATCCGATTCTGAGCCAGCCGCTGGCCGTTCCCGCTCCAATGGCCCGTATCCGCGTGGGGTAGATCTCAGGGGCGTACACATACAGGCCGGCCAATAGAAAAGTGATGAACAGCATGCTTATCGATGCGCAGACCATGACCTCGAATGCGGGAACCGCGGTGCCCGCGTAAGCCAGATAAAGCATCGGTATCGCGCCTCCGAAGAAACCGATCATGAAGGTTTTGCGGCGCCCGATGTAATCGATCAGATAAATGCCGGCGAATGTCGCCAGGAATCCCACGACATTGCTGAACATCCCGTAGCGCAAGGCCACGTCCACCGGCAGGTGGTATTCGGTGCGATACAGCGTCGGCATCCATGCAATCAAACCGTATCCGGTCAATGAGGTGCAAAACGCCATGATCCACACTCCCACAGTGCGAGCCGCAAGGCCATCGGTCAACAGTTGCTTGAACGAAGGACGGCGGTGGACGGGGGGAATGGTCACGGACAGCGGCGGCAGCGCCTCGCGCTTTGCGGCGGGCAGATGCCCTTCGATATCGGAGAGGATTTTCTCGGCTTCACGGACGCGGCCATTGGCTGCCAGCCAGCGCGGCGACTCGGGAACCAGGCGTGGCAGCAGCAAGCCAAGAATAATCGGCAAGGCTCCGATGAAGAACATGGACTTCCATCCGTAGGCGGGGATGACCCATACGGCGATGACCGAGGTCAACAGCACCCCGAACGAAAACCCCGACTCCAGCGTAAAGATGATCCGGCCCCGGTTCTTGGCCGGGCTGAGCTCGTTCAGATACGTGGCCGCGATGGGAACCTCGCCTCCCAGGCCGATGCCCTGCAGAAACCGGAGTACGACGAAGATCACGAAGCCCCAGGCATACGCCGAACCCAGGCTGAACAAACCCATGATCAACAGCGCATACTTGAAAGCCGCGATACGGCCGAAGCGCTCCGCCGCCGCGCCCATCAGCAGGGCCCCGACCAATTGGCCAAGATAGCCCATGGAGATCATTATCCCGATTTCGCCCGGCGACAGCTTCCACTGCATCGCCAGCACGGGAAGCACGAATGCAATGGCAACGGCGTCGAAGGCATCGAAGACATGCCCCGTGGCGGCCACGGCCAGCAGCTTGGCGTGCCAGCCCGAAACCGGCAGGCGCTCTATCCGCGCCGAAATCAATGCCACATCGCGGCGGCCTTCTTCCGCGCTGCTTAAACTGGTACCCGTGGGTTGAGCCCCCACCTCACTTTGTATTGCTCCTTCCATGTCGCCTCCTTTTAGTGAAATATTTCACTTTCGTGTAACCACCAAGAACAGCAAAACAGCATTCGTGCAATCGCCCTGCGTGCTTCTTTGCGCCTTTGCGGCGCCGATTCGGCTTTTTTATTATTTAGTGAAATATTTCACTTTTATATGAAAAACAGGGAGCCAGTCGTTTTTTCTAAAATTATTAAATCAGCTTTTATTCGGATGCGCAAGAAAATTAACACATCAAAAAAACAACCGGGGCGGCGGGCCGGCCGCCGAACCGCAAAGACCTGTTTACTCCGCATTCTTTGCGTACGGGCTACTACAAATACATCAGCACCGTTGCGCCCAGCACGTTCATCAGCCCGATCAGCACCATGACCAGTCCGGCTATGGAGCCCTCTTCGCGGCCCAGTTCATACGCCTTGGCGGTTCCCGCGCCGTGGGCGCCCACGCCCAGCAAGGCCCCGCGCGCCAGGGACGAGCGTATCGGCAGCCAGGACAGCATGGACTGGCCGATAATGGCGCCCAGCACGCCGGTCACCACCACGAAAATGGCGGTCAGGTCGGGAATGCCGCCGATATCGCCGGACACCTCCATGGCGAAGGGCGTGCTGATGGAGCGCGGAAGCAGGCTCAGGCGCAGCGCCCCATCCAGGCCGAGCAGCGTGGCCAGACCCCAGCCGGTGGCGATGGCCGTGGCGCTGCCCGCCACCATCCCGATCAGCAGCACCGGCCAATGGCGGCGCACCAGCGTGCGCTGCTCGTAAATCGGCACGGCGAACGCAACCGTGGCTGGGCCCAGCAGGCTTACCATCCATCCAGCGCCTTGAATGTAATCTTGGTAGCTGACATGCGCCGCCAGAACCACCGCGATCAACAGCGCGGGCGCCAGCGCCAGCGGCGTCAGCCACCACCTGGCATAGCGCGTGTACAGCCGTTTGGCGATCACATAGAAAACGATGGTCAAGGCCGACCACAACAATCCATCGGCCAATGGCCTCATGCCGGGCAACACGGATGCAACCACGATTCAGCCCTGCCCGCCGCCGCGCCGCGCTTGCCTGGACATCCACGCATAACAAGTATCGACGGTCAGCGCCGTGACCGCCATGACGGTCACCGTGCCCACGAGAATCACCAGAAGTATCTTCGCACCGAGCAGGCCGATGAATTCGCCATGCTGGGTAACGGCCAGCACGGCCGGCACGAAGAACAGCAGCATTTCCGCCAGAAACCATTGCGCGCCGCGGCGCATGCTCATCGGGCTGATGCAGCCGGTCGCCAGCAAGGCCAGCAGCAGCGCCAATCCGACGATGCCGCCGGGCACGGGTAAATGCGCCAGCCGAACCAACGCCTCGCCCAACAGCCAAAAGCCGATGATCAGGCCGATTTGCGCAAGCCTTGCCTGATGCAGGCCGCGCCGGAAATTTACGGTGAGGGCACGTGTCTTCATGAATGGATCAACTCCTGTGAAGACAGTGTAGGTTTCGCCCAGGATATTCTACAAATGAATTATTCGAATAATTTTGATTCAATAATGGAATAATATGAGGAGAAGGCGGCACGATTGAAACCACCCGGGCGCACGCCGGGAGCCGCCCCGGGCGCGGCCCGGCGGCCTGTCCACAAACCAGCACGGAGAAATCCCATGGAACTGCGCAACCTGCGGGCATTTGTCGAAGTCGTCCGCCAAGGGGGCTTTTCTCGGGCGGCTAAAGTTGTTTTTGCCACACAGCCCACGGTCAGCAAGGCCGTCAGGCAATTGGAGGAAGAACTGGGCACGCCGCTGCTCGAACGTATCGGCCACCGCCACACGCTGACCTCGGCCGGCGAGGCGGTTTACCGCCACGCCACCCGCATGCTGACGGCGCGCGACGAGCTCTTGTCCGAACTGCAGGACATCCAGGGACTGCGGCGCGGGACGCTGCAGCTGGGGTTGCCGACCATAGGCTCGAACACGCTGTTCGCGCCGCTGTTTGCCATCTATCTCCACCGTTACCCCGCCATCGACATCCGGCTGGCCGAACACGGCAGCGTGCAGCTCGAGGAAATCCTGCGGGCCGGCAATATCGAGCTGGCCGCAACGCTGTTGCCGGTAAGCCACGAGTTCGAAAGCCAGGCGGTGCGCAAAGAGCCTCTTGTGGCGCTAATGCCGGCCAACCACAGGCTGGCGCGCCGCGCCTCGGTCAAGCTGGACGACCTGCGCACCGAGCCCTTCGTCCAGCTGGAAAGCAGCTTTGCCTTGAACCGGATCATTCTTCAGGCCTGCCATCGGCGCGGCTTCGAACCGGCGGTGGCCGCGCGCAGCGGCCAGCTCGACTTCCTGACGGCCCTCGTCGCAGCCGGGCTTGGCATTGCTTTTCTGCCGCGCCTGATCATGGACGAACGCCGGCAGGCCGGACTGGCTCACGTCTTGCTGGACGAGCCCGACCTCAATTGGGACCTGGCCATGATCTGGCGCCGCGGCGCCTATCTGTCGCTGGCCGCGCGCGCCTGGCTGGAAATCGTGCGCGATGCGCATTCGAAAGAGCAGGCGCCGGAGCCCGGGACGAAGCCGCAGCAGCCATCCGGCGCGCCGCGGCCGCCTTCCAGACGCCGCCGTCCGTAGCCACGAACTGCTCGAAATTGGGGGCCCTGAACGGGCGCGGTGTTAAGATTGAGCTGTATCCATACCTTCAGAATTCCGGAGTCGGGCTCATGCCTTCACGCCCCATCTACATGGACTACGCGGCCACCTCGCCGGTGGATCCGCGCGTCGCCGACAAAATGACGCCCTGGCTGTACGAGCATTTCGGCAACCCCGCGTCGCGCACCCACCCCTACGGCTGGGAGGCCGAGGAGGCCGTCGAGGAAGCCCGCTCGCAGGTTGCGCAACTGGTCAATGCGGACCCCAGAGAGATCGTCTGGACGTCCGGCGCCACCGAATCCGACAACCTCGCCCTGAAAGGCGCCGCGCATTTCCATGCCGGGCGCGGCAAGCACATCGTCACGGTGAAAACCGAGCACAAGGCCGTGCTCGACACCTGCGCCGAACTCGAGCGCCAGGGTTTCGAAGTCACCTACCTGGACGTCCAAAGCGACGGCCTGCTGGACCTGGAGGCCTTCAAAAAGGCGCTGCGGCCCGACACCATCCTCGCTTCCGTCATGTACGTGAACAGCGAAATCGGCGTCATCCAGGATATTCCGGCCATCGGCGACATATGCCGCGAAAACGGCGTCCTGTTCCACGTCGACGCCGCACAAGCCACGGGCAAGGTCGACATCGACCTGCAGACTCTCAACGTCGATCTCATGTCTTTCTCGGCGCACAAGACCTGCGGGCCGAAAGGCATAGGCGCGCTGTACATACGCCGCAAGCCGCGCGTGCGCATCGAGGCGCAGATGCATGGCGGCGGCCACGAAAAGGGCTTTCGCTCGGGCACCCTGCCCACGCACCAGATCGTCGGCATGGGCGAGGCATTCCGCCTGGCGCGCCTGGAAATGCACGACGAGAACCTGCGCATCGGCAAGCTGCGCGACCGGCTCTGGGAAGGGCTTTCCAGGCTGGACGCGGTTTACCTCAATGGCAGCCTCGAACGGCGTTCGTGCAACAACCTGAACCTGAGCTTCGACTACATCGAAGGCGAGTCCCTGCTCATGGCCGTCAAGGACCTGGCCGTCTCCAGCGGGTCGGCCTGCACCTCGGCCAGCCTCGAGCCCTCGTACGTGCTGCGCGCCCTTGGGCGCAGCCACGAACTGGCCCACAGCGCCATCCGCTTCAGCCTGGGCCGCTTCACCACACAAGAAGACATCGACTTTGCCGTCAAGCTGATCACCGGGCAAGTCGGCAAGCTGCGCGACATGTCGCCGCTATGGGAAATGGCGCAGGAAGGCATCGACGTGCATGCCCTGCATTGGGAAGACGGCCTGAAATAACGCAGCCAGGACCCCGTTACACCCCAGGATGGGAAAGCCCGCTTTTGGTGCCCGTCAACCACAAGCGAAACCTGGTCAGCGCAACCTCGTTGCTTTTGTCTTCGGGATAGGCAAAGTAATAGGCGCCCGGACTTTGCACCGACAGATCGGACAGCACCCGCAAGGCTCCGCTGTCCAGAAGATCATCGATCAGGAAGCGCGGCAGCAGCGCCACGCCTTGCCCGGCGCATGCGGCGGCGATCAGCATGGACTGCACTTCGAAGCGAGCCCCGCGCATGATGTTGATATGCGTGGCGCCCGCCGCCGAGCTCCATTCGCGCCATGCGTCGGGCCGGGTCATCAAATGCAATAGCGGCTGCCGCACGATCTCGGCGGCCTCCATGCTTTTCAGCTCGCTGGCGACCCTGGGGCTGCCCACGGGCAGCAGAACCTCGTCGAACAGATACTCGGTTTTCGCGCCCGGCCAGGAATCCGACCCGAAGTAGAGCGCCCCGTCGATGGACGCCTCGTTGAAAAGAAACCGGCTGGTTCTGGCGTGCACATTGATCGTGATACCGGGATGCTCGCGATTGAAATCGCCCAGCCGGGGAATCAGCCACTGGGCGCTGACCGTGGGCAGCGCCGCGATCTCCAGCACGCGCCCTTCCCCTTCGTGCGCCATGATTTCCAGCGTCTGCCTCTCGAGCTTGTCCAGCGTCTGGGCGATATTGGCGCTGTAGACCCGGCCGGCGCGCGTAAGGATGACGCGCTGGCGAACCCGGCTGAACAGCGCCACGCCCAATTGCTCTTCCAGCAAGGCGATCTGACGCGACACGGCGCTGGCCGTCAAGGACAGCTCGTGCGCCGCGGCGGTCACGCTTTCGTGCTTGGCCACCGTGGAGAACGCCAGCAGCGCCCCCAGGCTGGGGATGTTTCTACGCATCGACTTATTTCCAAAAACTTAACATATGTGAAAAACAAATCGTTTGTCGCATGAGCATATGCGCCATTACCATTTAATTCATAAGAACTTTCATGCGGGTACCGTGTGAATATATATCAAAAATATCAACAACCGGAGTTTACGGCCTACTTGCCGGCATAGCGTCGCCAATCGACGAATCCTGAACACGGTGGAACAAGCCACGCTCGGCCACCCTTACGACCACGGAGACAAAACAATGCAAAACCCCTTCCAGCCCTACCTCAAGCCTATGGCCGCCGCGGCTTTCGCCGCCTGCTTCTGCGCTTCGGCGGCCCATGCCGCGACAGAGCCGGTGCCGCTGAAGATCGGCGTAATCCTTCCGTTCAGCGGCGAGTTCTCGTCCTTCGGCAAGCAGATCAGCAACGGCATCAAGGTTTTCCTGAAAGAACACGGCGATGTGGTGGCCGGCCGGAAAATAGAAATGATCTACAAGGACGACACCGGCATCGCGCCCGAGGTCGACCGGCGCGAAGCCCAACACCTGCTGGTGGCCGACAAGGCCGAGATCCTGGCGGGCTTCGGCCTGACGCCTTCGGCGCTGGCGGCGGCGCCGGTCGCCACCCAGGCCAAGCGCCCGATGATCGTCATGAATGCATCGAGCGCCGTCGTTCCGTCGCGCTCGCCGTACATCGTGCGCGTATCGTCGTCGCTGCCCCAGACCGCCATTCCCCTGGCGCAATGGGCCGCCAGGCACGGCATCAACAAGGTATACACGCTGGTGGCCGACTACGCGCCCGGCATCGACACCGAAAAAGCCTTCAGCAAGGCCTTCAAGGACGAGGGCAAGACCATCGTCGGCAGCGTGCGGGTTCCGGTAAGCAATACCGATTTCGCCAGCTACGTGCAAAAGGTCAAGGACGAAAAACCCGATGCCGTGTTCGTCTTCCTGCCGCCCGGCCCCGCCACCGTGGCGTTCGTCAAGCAATACCGCGAACGCGGCCTGCGCAAGGCCGGCATACGCCTTATCGGCACTCACGACCTGACCGATGAAACCCTCATCGACTCGCTGGGCGACGGCGTCATCGGCACCATTACATCGGGCTATTACTCGCCCACGCACGACTCCGGCCTGAACCGCAAATTCGTCAAGGAATACGCGCAAATGTTCGGCCCCGACGACCGCCCCAACTTTCTTTCGGTGGACGGCTACGACGGCATGGCGGCCATTTACGCGGCGCTCGAAAAAACCGGCGGGAAAACCGAGGACGGCGCCAAGCTGATCGACGCGCTCAAGGGCCTCAGCTTTGAAAGCCCGCGCGGCCCGATCAGCATCGACCCGCAAACGCGGGACATCACCCAGAACGTTTATCTGCGCGAGGTCAAGCGCGACGGCAAGCATTTGGTCAATGTCGAGTTCGACAAGATCGCCAACGTCAAAGCAGCCAAACCCTGAAAGGACATCATCATGGCAGTCAACAAGCAGCACAAGGAATTTCACACCATCGACATGGAGTCCGGCTGGGAACAGCCGCCAGGCTATCCGCCCGGCCTGAACGTCCAGCAGAAGGTTCTGGCGGGCGGCCTGGATGAGAAGGCCAAGCGCGGCTCGCAGACCCGCCTGCTGCGCTTCGGGCCCGGCGTCTTCACCACCAAGCCCTTCGTGCACGACTATTGGGAAGAGGTGTTTCTGGTCTCGGGCGACCTGAGCGTCGGCAACGACGAAAACGGCCAAGGCGGCCAGGCGTTCCCGCCCAACACCTATGCCTGCCGCCCGCCCGGGGCCTACCACGGCCCTTTCAAGTCCGACGGCGGCTGCGTGCTGCTCGAGATCCACTACTACGACCCGGCCTAGGTCCTGGGGCGCCTTGCTGCGCGGGCGCGCCACCCCATACGTTCCAAGGAATTCATTCATCATGAGCAAAGAAGTACCAGTCATCATCGCGGGCGCCGGCCCGGTCGGCATGGTCGCGGCGGCGGATCTCGTGCGCCGCGGCATCCCGGTCACGGTATGCGAGAAAATGAACAGCCTGAGCCTGGAGTCCCGGGCGTCGACCTTCCATCCGCCCACCCTGGACATGCTCGACGACCTGGGCTTTGCCGAACCACTGATGGCGCAGGGCCTGGTCGCGCCGACGGTGCAATACAGCTCGACCGCCGACGGCGAGCTCGGCACCTTCAATTTTTCAGCCATCTCGGACCTCACCCGCCACCCCTATCGGGTGCAGAGCGAACAGTTCAAGCTGACGCGCATCATCCTGGATCGCCTCAAGGACAACCCCTTGTTCACCATCAGGTTCGGCGCGCCCATCGTATCCATTAGCCAGGATACGGAAGGCGTCGACATCGGCCTGCAGGCCGACGGCGGCACGCAGCGCCACCGCTGCCGGTGGCTGATCGGCGCGGACGGCGCCAACAGCATCGTCCGGCGGGCCCAGGACATCGAGTTCGACGGCTTTACCTGGCCGGAACGATTCCTGGTCATCACGACCTCCTTCGACTTCGCCTCGGCTCGGCCAGGCGTGTCGTCCGTAAGCTATGTGGCCGACCCCG
The DNA here is from genome assembly GCF_035555955.1 of Eoetvoesiella sp. NCBI lineage: Bacteria > Pseudomonadati > Pseudomonadota > Betaproteobacteria > Burkholderiales > Alcaligenaceae > Eoetvoesiella > Eoetvoesiella sp. The sequence goes on from NZ_DATMGA010000012.1 coordinate 60,628, forward strand.
TGCGCTGGCACTTCCTGCTGCGCATCGTCGGCGCATGGCGGGTGATGATGCCCGTGGCCACCGAAAAGTCGGACGAGGAAGCCACGAGCGACGCCTACATCCAGGAATCGATGCGGCGCGTCCTGCCGCCCGGCGCCGACTTCGACGTCCAGCACGTAACGCTTTACCGGGTGCACCAGCGCGTTGCCAAATCGTTCCGCCTTGGGCGCACCTTCCTGGCCGGCGACGCCGCGCACATCAACAACCCCCTGGGCGGCATGGGCATGAACGGCGGCATCCACGATGCCCTGAACCTGTCGAAGCGGCTCGGCCGCGTCATCCTGGGCGAAGCCGGCGAGGCCGCGCTCGACTCCTACGACCTGCAACGCCGCACGGTGACGCTGGAGGCTATCCAGGGCGACACCATCCGCAACAAGCGCAACCTGGAAGCCCGCGACGAGAACGACCGCAGGCAGTTCCGCGACCAGATCCGCGAAGCCGCCGCCGACCCCGAAAAGGGGCGTGCGCTGCTGCGGCGCATTGCCATGTTCGACAGCCTGGAACGGGCGGCTTCCCTGGAGCCGGAAAAGGTCTGACGCAAAGGCCGGCGGCTCGTCCGGCCGGGGCAAGGCAGGCTGTGGGCGGCACGATGCCGCCCTCTTCAACATCGGAACAGTGAAAATGATTCTAAAGCTGAACATCGAAAGCCGCCGCGGCGCGGCGCCGCAGGATTTTGCCGTCGACGACCTGGTCATCGCCGGCTGGGCAGGCCGCGACAAGGCCGCCGTGGAAGAGCATATCGTCGAGCTGGAGGCCCTGGGCATCGCCCGGCCCGCCAGCACGCCCTTGTTCTACCGGGTGGCCGCTTCCCGGCTCACGACCCACGGCAACATCCAGTGCTGGGGCGCGGCATCCAGCGGTGAGGCGGAAACCGTGCTGTTCGCAGGCGCCGACGGCCGGCTGCACGTGGGGCTGGGCTCCGATCACACCGACCGCAAGGTAGAGGCCTACGATGTGTCCGTCTCCAAGCAGATGTGCGACAAGCCCGTCGCCGGCACCGTCTGGCCTTTCGACGACGTGGCGGATCACTGGGACAGCCTGATCCTGCGGAGCTTCATCCAGGAAAACGGCCGGCGCGTCCTGTACCAGGAAGGCAAGGTGGACGCGCTGCTTGCGGCCACGGAACTGATCCACGGCTACACGGGCTCGGACGCGCTGGCGCCGCACACCGCCATGTTCGGGGGAACCCTGACCGCCATCGGCGCCATCCGCCCCTCGGCCAGGTTCGAGGCCGAGCTGGAAGACCCTGTACTCGCGCGCGTCATCCGTCTGGGCTATAACATAGTCCCGCTGCCTGTTTGACGGCAGGTCAACGACGAACCAGCGCAAGTACGCACCGGATCCGCATACCGCGACGCGGGGCCCGGCCTGTCAACGCCCAATAAGGAATCACGAAGCCATGACACACTTCGAACCCACGCTGGCCAGCCTGGCGGGTGATCTTGCGGCCGGCCGCAGCAGCAGCCGCGCCCTGACCGAAGCCTGCCTGGCCCGGATTCACGACGACAAGGGAAACGGCGGAAACGCCTTCACCCTGGTCGATGCGCAAAACGCCCTGGCTGCCGCAAGCGCCATGGACGCGCTGCGGCAAGCCGGCGCGGCGCCCTCGCCGTATGCCGGCATCCCCGTTTCCATCAAGGATTTGTTCGATATCGCCGGGCAAGTCACCACGGCGGGATCGACCATTCTGGCGAACAACAAACCGGCAGCCACGGACGCTCCCGCCGTGGCGCGGCTGCGCCGGGCCGGCTTCGTCGTCGTCGGCCGAACCAATATGACCGAGTTCGCCTACTCCGGCCTGGGCATCAACCCGCACTACGGCACGCCGCTCAACCCCTGGGACGCACAGGCGGCCCGGGTGCCGGGCGGCTCGTCCTCGGGCGCCGGCATCTCGGTGGCGCGCAGCATGGCCTATGGCGCCCTGGGAACCGACACGGGAGGCTCCTGCCGGATTCCCGCGGCCTTCCTGGGGCTGGCGGGGTTCAAGCCCACCGCCAGCCGCGTTCCGCGCAGTGGCGCAATACCGCTGTCCACCACCCTGGACTCCGTGGGTCCGATTGCCCGCAGCGCCCATTGCTGCGCCATCATGGATGCCATTCTGGCCGGCGAGCCGCCCGAAACGCCCGCCATTCCGCCAGTGAAGGGGCTGCGATTCGTCGTGCCCACCACGGTGGCCCTGGATGCGCTGGACCCGCAGGTGGCCCGGGCTTTCGAGCAAAGCCTGGGCCGGCTTGCAGCGCAAGGCGCGCATATCCAGGAACTGCCCTTCCCCGAATTCGGCGACATTGCCTCCATGAACGCAAAAGGCGGCTTTTCCGCCGCCGAAAGCTATGCCTGGCACCGGCATCATCTTGAGGCACAAGGCGCCAGCTACGACCCGCGCGTTCGAATCCGCATCGAACGGGGCGCCTTGCAAACGGCAGCCGATTATCTGGACACCCTGGCCGCGCGGGCGGCGCTCGTCGAAACCTCGCGGGCGCGCATCGCCCTCTACGACGCCATGCTGATGCCCGCCGTCGCCATCATTCCCCCGCGCATTGCGGATCTGGCCAACGACAGCGACTACAGCCGCATCAATATGCTGGCGCTGCGCAACGCCAGCATCGTCAACATGATCGACGGCTGTGCATTGTCGGTGCCCATGCATGAACCGGATGCCGCCCCGGCCGGAATGATGGTCTGCGGCGCGGCGGGACAAGACCGGCGCATCCTGGCAATCGGCGCGGCTGTCGAAAGCGCGCTCCGCGTCCATGCCTGACCGGACCGCCCTGGCGGTTTTGCACGACCGGCGGGCCCGGCCGACCGGTAAAGTTTGCTTACCGTAGCCGCTGCGGCCGCCTTGCGGGCGCCGCGCCAAACTTGTAGGCTTTAGACAAGCAGGCATGCTGTTCGGCCAGGCATGCACCGCCGCTACAAGGGAAAGCCAATATGCCACGCTACGCAAAAGCCATAGTCGGAATCGTCCTGGGATTGATCCTGATAGTGGCCGCATGCGTAGCGGCGCTGGCGCTCATGGACTGGAACATGGCCAGGCCCTGGCTGGGCCGCCAGATCAGCGAACTCACCCACAGGCCGGTTTCCCTCGACGGCGATCTTTCCGTGCAATGGCTGTCCCCGCAAGCCGAACCCGTCGGCAAAGCGGGGTGGCTGCCCTGGCCGCAAATCACGGCCCGCGACATACACATCGGCAATCCCGCGTGGAGCACCTCGTCCCCGGACATGGGCAAGGTGGGGAAACTGGCGGTTACGCTGAACCTTGCCGCGCTGCTCACCCGCACCGTGCAAATACCCAGCCTGGAACTGCAAGACGCCGACATCGTGCTGGAACGCGAAGAAAGCGGCGCCAACAATTGGTCGCTCACCGAAAAACCAGCCGAAAACAGCCCTCCCCCGGCCTGGAACCTCGACCTGCAGCGCCTTGTCCTGCACAACGTGGACATCCGGTTCAAGAATCCAGGTGCGAAGCTGGACGCCAAAGTCAACCTGAACACGCTGGACGAAACCACGGAGCAGGGCTACGGCATCGGCTGGAAAGCTTCGGGCATCTACAACAAGGCCGAGATCAGCGGCCGGGGCCAGGCCGGCAGCATTTTGTCCTTGCAGGAAAACGGCCAGGGCAGGCCTTATCCCATCCAGGCCACCGTAAAGGTGGGCGCGACCACCATCGACATCGAAGGTTCGATCACACGCCCCACCAATCTGGCGGCCCTCGACCTCACCCTGAAGCTCAAGGGCGCCTCGATGGCCGACCTCAACCCCCTGTCCGGCCTGGCCTTGCCGGACACGCCCGCCTATGCCACGCAAGGCCGGCTGACCGGCCTGCTCGACCGCGGGCAATCACAATGGCATTACGAGAACTTCAAGGGCCGGGTGGGCGCCAGCGACCTGGAGGGCAGCGTGGAATACCTGATGCGCAAGCCGCGCCCCCTGCTCAAGGGAACGCTGCACTCCAAGCTGCTGCGCCTGAAAGACCTCGGACCGCTTATCGGCCTGGGCAAGAGCAACGACAAGCAGCCCCCTGACAAGGCCCTGCCCGCCAGTCCCATCAACACGGCAAGCTGGGACAGAATGGACGCGGACATCCGGTTTTCCGGCGACAAAATCGTGCAAAGCGAGCAACTGCCGCTGGAGAACGTCAAGGCCGACGTCAAGCTGGACGACAAGGTCCTGACGCTTACGCCGCTGGACTTCGGCGTGGCGGGCGGCACGCTGGCTTCCACCATCATGCTGGACGGAAAGGGCAGCGACATCCAGGCCAAGTTGAACGTTTCCGCCCGCCATCTGAAGCTGCGCAAGCTGCTGCCGGGGGCCGAAAGCATGCAAGCCAGCCTGGGGGAACTGCACGGCGACGCGACGCTGAGCGGCCACGGCAAATCGTTCGCGCAATTGCTGGGCACTTCGAGCGGCCAACTTAGCGCCGTCATCGGCAAAGGCACCATCAGCCACCTGCTGATGGAAACAGCCGGCCTGAACCTGGCCAACATCGTGCTGGTCAAGCTGTTCGGCGATGAGCAGGTCAAGCTCAACTGCATGGTCAGCGACTTCGGCGTCAAGAACGGCCTCATGCAGACGCGCGTGTTCAAGCTGGACACCGAAGACGCCACCGTCGACATCACGGGCACCATCAACCTGGCCTCGGAAAAGCTCGACCTGGACATCAAGCCCGAAAACAAGACGCTGCGCATATTCACGCTGCGCACGCCCTTGTACGTGCGGGGCACGTTCAAGAAGCCGGATGTGGGAGTCCATGCGGGCCCCATAGCCGCCAGAGCCGGCGCGGCGGTGGCGCTGGGAGTCGTGGCCGCGCCGCTGGCCGCGCTCGTGCCTTTGCTCAACCTGGGCACGAACGAGGGCAACGGATGCGGCGAACTGCTGAAAAAAGGCAACGCAAAAACCAAGGGAGCGAGTATAAAATAAGAGCCTGATCAGCTCACTCAAGGAGAATGGTCATCATGTTCCCCGCAAACACCGAACATCGTTCTGCCACACCGAAGCTTGCGCAAAAAATCCGTAAATCGCTTGTTGGCGCCGCCCTTTGCGCGGGCGCGCTTCTCGGCGGCGGCGCCTTCGCCCAGTTGCCGCCGGCGCAGCACTCTGGAAGTATCGAATACGTGACCGGCGGCATCGGCATCGACGAATCCACCGCCTTCAAGCAAGCCATGCCCAGGTATCCCCTGGCATTGACGTTCGCCCAAAGGCTGGACGGCAAGGCGGCTTATGTTTCCGACGTCTCCGTCGTCATACGCAACGCCAAGAACGACAACGTTCTGAACGCCGACGCAAACGGCCCTTATTTTCTGGTTCGGCTGCCGGCGGGCAAGTACCGGGTTTCCGCCACCTACCAAAACAAAACCCAGACCCGCAACGTCGACGTCCACGCAAAAGGCTCAGCCAGGGCGGTGTTCGAATGGCATTGACGCGCGGATCCGCCCACTGAGGCGCTGCGGATCCACCGCCTTTGCCGAAGCCGCCATTCACGCGGGTTTGACGGCTTCCACCCATGCCGTATCGACGACGAACGAGTTGTCTGCCTGCACCTCGAAATACTCCAGCACCTCTGCCGGCGCGGCCTGCAAAAGCGACACAATGGCGGCAACACGCTCGGCGGGCGTTTGCATTCTTTCGACCCAGTTCGCGAAATTGAGCGGCAGCTTCCATTGCCTGGATGCCAGGGCCTGGAAGCCTTCCCGCTTGAGCACCGCCTCCCAATCGGATACGGACCGATTGCGGACATGCGAGGTGTCGCGCAGCAGCTCGATGGACTGCATATACGTCGTCAACAAGGCGTTCTGCGGTGTCACGACATCGATGACCACCAGCTTTCCGCCAGGCTTCAGAACCCGCATGATCTGCTCGGCCACGGTCTGGATACAGACCCAATGGTGGGCGCTGAAGCGGGTAAGAACGATGTCGAAGGAAGCCGGCTCGAACGGCAGGGCCTCGGCCACCCCGCATTCGGCGCGGATATTGTTCAGGCCGCGCTCGGCCGCCGTGCGCTGAACCAGCGCCACCATTTCACGCGAGAGGTCGTAAGGCACGACGCTATCGACGAACGGCGCCACGGCGAAGCTGACATGCCCGGCGCCGCAGCCAAGATCCAGCACCCGGGCGCCGGGATGCGCCTGGGCCAAGGCGGCCAGATCCTGCAGATCCTGGCCCTGGGCATGCACGGCGCTGGTCAGGTAGGCGCCGGCCACCGGGTTGTATTGTTCTGAAACGACTTGTGTCTGGTTGCGCATGATCGCCTTCCTGTAATGAACGATTTTTTATTCTAGGCGTTTCTCATACCTGTACAAGACAATTGAAAATACTAGTACAGCAGATAACAGCCTCGGCATGGGCGGCATCGGCATCCTGTATCCTAATATCCGCTTGATCAACTCGCGAAGCAGGCAAGCACACTATGACTGCTGCAACAAACAGCCAATAACGCGCGCCCCGAAAAGGGCTTACAGTTGAAAGCCGCAGCATCGTTCCATCGGCCAAAGGAGTTCCACATGAACCATACTCATCGCGCGGCAGTTCTCGGCGGACTGCTGGCAATCGTCCTTCCATTCTGCGCCGCCCAGGCCCAACTTGGCGGCGACCTGCTCAAAAGCGGCGCCAGTAGCGCCGGCGGTCTTCTTGGCGGCGGGGCCGGAGGCTTGCTGTCCGGATCGGGCGCCGGTTCAAGCAATATCAGCAATATTGCGGGCGTGCTGGAGTACTGCCTCAAAAACAAATACCTTAGCGGCAACAGCGCGCAATCGGTTCAGGACTCGCTGATGAACAAAACCACCGACAAGCCCTCGACCACCAGCAGCAGCTACACCGACGGCATAAAGGGAATTCTGCACGGCGACGACGGCAAGCAGGTGAACCTGGGCGGCAGCGGGCTGAAAGCGGCGGCCACCGAACAAATCTGCAACACGGTGCTTTCCTCGGCGAAGTCCATGCTTTGACCGCCCGCCAAAGCGCCAGCCTGCGGCCTCAGGCTAAGGCCAGGCGCGACAAGGTCGATACGGCGCCGAAGGCGCCCCCGCATTGCGTCGCAGAGGCTCCGGTCCTCAAACCGGGGCCTCTATACCATGGGGGTTGCGCCTGCAACCCGAAGCTCTCGGGACTGCCGGCGGGAAAGCTTTTTCCAGCTATCGGCCAAGCCAGCGCAATACGCCGCGCCCCGCCGCCTGGCCGCTGGCAAGGCAAGCGGTCAGCAAATAGCCGCCGGTTGGCGCTTCCCAATCCAGCATCTCGCCGGCGCAGAACACGCCGGGAACCGGCCGCAGCATCAGGCCCTGGTCCAGTCCCTCGAACCGCACGCCGCCGGCGCTGCTGATGGCCTCGGCCAAAGGCTGCATGCCGCTCAGCCTTACCGGCAGCCGCTTGATGCCCACCGCCAGGATCGCCGGATCGTCAAACGCTTCTTTGGGCAGGCATTCGCGCAGCAGGCCCATCTTGGCGCCGTGCAGGCCCAGGCGGCTGCCCAGATGGCTGGACCAGGAACGGGCGCCGCGCGGACGGCCGGTTTCGGCGCGCACCCGCGCCGGCTCGTAGGCGGGCAGCAAGTCGATATGCACGACCGCCTCGCCCCGCGCCAGGATCGTGTCGCGCACGCTGGCCGACCAGGCATACATCAGCCCGCCTTCCAGGCCGTCGGCCGTCACCATGAGTTCGCCGCGCCGCATGGCGGGCTCTCCCGCGGGAGCCATGGCAATCGCCTTCAATGGCCGTCCGGCGAACTTCTGTGAGAAATAAGGCGTCCAGCCGGCCAGGAAGCCGCAATTGGCCGGCAACAGCGGCGCCATCTCGACGCCGCGTTGCGCCAGCACGCTTTGCCAGGCCCCGTCGGAACCCAGCCTGGGCCAACTGCCGCCGCCCAGCGCCAGCACCACCGCGTCCGCGCGCACTCGCAGCGGGCCCGAAGGCGTATCCAGCCGCAAAGCGCCATCGTCGTCCCAGCCGCGCCAGACATGCCGCGTGTGCACACGCACCCCGCCGGCGCGCAGGCGGCGCAGCCACGCCCTGAGCAAAGGCGCAGCCTTCATTTCCTTGGGAAACACCCGGCCCGACGAGCCCACAAAGGTTTGCACGCCCAGGCCGTGTGCCCATTCGCGCGCGGCCTGCGCATCGAAGCCATCCAGCCAGGGCTCAACCTGCGGCTCGCGCCCGCCGAAACGCGACCGGAACACGCGCGCCGGCTCGCTATGGGTAAGGTTGAGGCCGCCGCGCCCGGCCAGCAGGAACTTGCGGCCCACCGAGGGCATGGCGTCGTAAAGGTCGACGGCCACGCCAGCCTGGGCCAGCGTTTCGGCCGCCATCAGCCCGGCGGGGCCGCCGCCTATGACGGCTACGGAATGAGAAGACATGGCATTGAATGGCAAAGCGGCCCTGCAAGCATGGCCGGCGGCAGCCGTCCACGCTCATGAAAAAGGGCAAAAGAAATGCCACGGTAGCACAACAAGGCCGGCCTCACGCTCCGGGAGCGTCAATGCTCGACATACTTCGGAATCTGACGCGGCGGTGTGTGGTCGAGACGGCTCGCCGCCTATCCAGCCTCAGGCCGTCTCGACGACAGTGGCTTGCTCCCCCCGGAAACCAGCCACTAAAGCTGCATGACACCCACCGTGCATCCGCAGGCGAATTGGGGAATGGGCTCGTAGCACCAGACTTCGCCGGGGGCGCCGCCGGCCGCCCCCGCGGCGGCGATATAGGTGCGGATTTCGTAGCCCCCCTGCCCGCCATCGAGGTAGGTGGCGTCGTCGGTGTAGTCGAGCAAGGCGTCGCGGTCGTTGGCGGCCCAGCGGCGCAGGAACTCTCTATCCCACTCTTCGTTGATCAGCCCCGTGTCCGGCGTGCATGGCCAATGGGAGATCCCGCCGGTGCCGATGACCGCGATCCGCTCGCTCATGCTCTCGGCGGCGTGGCGTATGGCCTGCCCCAGGGCGTAAACGCGGTGCAGCGGCGCCAGCGGCGGGTTCTGGCAATTGATGTTCATGGGAATGACCGGCAGATCGTAGTCGGGCGTCAAATGATGCAGCGGCACCATGATGCCGTGGTCGAATTTCCATTCCTCGCAATAGCTGAGATCCACGCTTTGCATCATGCCCTGGATCAGGCGCAGGGAAATATCCCGGCTGCCTGGAACCCGGGTACGGGGAATGCGCAGCCACTCGGGGTCTTCGATGGGGCCATCGTAGTGATCCGCCATGCCCACCGCGAATGCGGGCATATTGTCCATGAAGAAATTGGCGAAATGCTCGGCCGCGATCACCACCAATACATCCGGACGCGCATCGCGCAATGCCTGGCGCATGCGCGCGTAGCTTTGCATGAGGCGCTCCCGCGCCGCGGGCTCGGCGCGCTCGGTGCGCGCCGTAATGCCCGGACCGTGGCTGCACACGCCGCAAAATACAATACTCATGGTTTTTCCTTCTTGATCGCGTAGATGCCTTCGCGCACCTCGCCGTAGGACGCCAGGCCGGCGCGCATGGCATCCAGGTAATCATTCCACTCATACCCGCAGGCCGCGGCAAAATGCATCAGCAACTGGCCATTGACCCCCAGCACGTACAGCAGTCCGATATCCGGCTTGCTTAGCGCGCCGCGCTCTTCCGTGCTGAGTTCATAGGCCTGCATGAAGGCATCGGGCCCGGTCTTGAACGCTTCCAGGGCCTCGGGGCTGCGATTGACCTCGTAGATAAGTTTCTGCACCGCGTACAAAGTCATCGGGAACCCGCCCCGGCAACTGATGCATTCCGGCCCTGGGCGTCGTCCAGCGGGATATGGTCGGGCAGGTCGTAGGCCCGCACGCAGCGCTCCCTGGCCACCACCTTGCGTACGGCGGAGCGCGCCGCCACACGCTCGGCCAGCGCCCGGTAGCGGGGACGCTCGGGCAGATCGCACTGCAGGCGATCGTCGTAGCTCCACAGATAGAAGACGAACAGGTAGGCATCCACCACGGTAAACGTCTCGCCCAAGGCATACGCGCTGGCCGGGTCCAGGCGCGATTCGATCAGCGCCAGGTACTTGGCCAGGTTCTTGCGGCCCTGCCGCCGCACCTGCTCCATCGCCGCCGGCTCGTCCCCGCCATAGGTCTGGGGCCGGAACACCGAGCGGTACGACACATGCAGACTGCTCGAAATCAGATTCATCCACTCGTGAGCCCGCGCCCGCGCCAGCGTGCCGGGACGCGGCAGCAGCTGGCGTTCGGGAACCAGGTCGGCAATGTAGGTAAGAATGGCCTGGGACTCGGTAAGCGGCTGGTCATCGATGCCCAGGGTGGGCACCGTTCCGCCGGGGTTGAGCCGCAAATACTCCTCCCGCCGGTTTTCCTGGTTGCGGATGTTGACCGATACCGCCTCGTACGCCAGGCCCGACTCCTCCAGGGCGATATGCGAGGCCAGCGAACAGGCCTTCGGGCTGTAGTACAAGGCAAGCTTCGGTGGAAAAGCGAAAGACGGCGAACCAGGCATACAACTTCCTCGACGAATGAAAGTCCGCATCGGCGCCGGCGCAATTCGCCACGGCAAGCCCATGTGGAGCCATTTACATTAAAATTACCGATGACACGGCGCGGCAGCGCGCCGCAACGGCGACCATGCACCATAATAAAAATACGGCCGTCCACTGTATGTCCCCTGAACTGTGGACAAAACGCCAGAACACGGAGTCTGCAAATGCGGATATGGAAAGGCAACCCACCACCCGGCAGCAAATTCCCGATCTCGCAATCGGGGCTTTCCCAATTGCTGTCGGCCATCACGGACGAAGACCGGGCGCGATTGCCCCGGGCCATCCTGGACCTGGTTCGCGCCGAGGTGGACATGCTGAATTGCGCCATGTTCCTGTTGCCCGCCAGAGGCCAGCCATTGCTGCTGGGGCATGCCGAATCCCGGCCATCCCCCACGCCGCCATCGGCTTCCAGCGCCTACATCAGGCAGCACTACCAGCGCGACATCGCCCTGCAGGAGGTTCTGCGCAGCAACACCCAGGCGCCACAGGCGGGCTCCACCATTCTGCTGCACCAGAACGCGCAGGACATCGTCGACCCCGCCTACCGCAACGCCTGCTACGACAGCGTGGGCACTCTGCAGCGGTTCGGCATATTCCGCCAGCTCGGAAACAACAACAATCTGTTCATCGGCCTTTACCGCACGGCCCGCGCGCAAGCGCTGTCCCATTCCGACCTGCGCTACCTGGAACTTCTGGCCAATTGCCTGGGCGAGGCCGCCGTCCAGCGTTTTCGCACCATGCCGCAGGCGCCCGCCCTAAGCGCCAGCGGACTCGATCGCCTGCAAGCCGGGCTGGACAACAAGCTCAGCAAGCGCGAGTACGACCTCGTGCTATCCATAGCCCGTGGCCTCACCGTGCCCGCCGCCGCCCAGGCCATGGGAATAAAAACCGCCTCGGCCATCACTTACCGCAATCGCGGCTTTGCCAAGCTGGGCGTCAGAACACAGCAAGAGCTCTTTGCCAAGCTCATGGAACACGGCCACGGCGCCGCGGCGCTGCCGGGCTGACTGGCGGGGTAACAGCTCGTTTCCTTCCACACCGGCCCGGCGCAACCAAACGCCGCCGGATTGCTACAATCGCACCACAGTCAACTTATGGAATTACGACGCGATGGGATTCGAACAACTGGCCGCACTGAAACGCGAGCTGACCGCCAAGGCCGAGCAGGAAAGGCAGGCAAAGCGGGGCAACCGTAAAGAACGGGTTTCGCAACGGCCGGCCGCCCCCAGGAACAGCCAGAAAAACGCCGAACCGGTCGATCCCGTCGTGATCACGATCTCGCGCCTGCAGCGCCTGTTTCCCAAGGCTTTTCCCAAAAAGCCGGCGCCCAAGGTGCCGCTGAAACTAGGCATCCACAAGGAATTGCACCTGCAGGCCGAGACCCTTAAGCTGACCCCCGAGGAAATCACCGAGGCCGTCAAGACCTGGTGCCAGGGCAGCCGCTATTGGGCCTGCATGATCCAGGACGCCCCGCGCCTGGACCTGTCGGGCGAGCCGTCCGGCACGGTTACCGCGGCCGAAGCCCAGTTCGCCAAAAAGCTGGCGTCGCGCCAGCGCGCCAATGCCGCGAAATCGCGCAAGGCGGCCAAACAGCCCACGCCCCAAGCCTCCCAGGACACGGCCGCCGAACCCCAAGACCAGCCTGGCGCAGCCGCACCGGCCGCCGCCGAGCCCGAAGCCGGCACGCTGGACGTCCAGGGCCTTTAACGCCCCATCAAGCAGGTTCCTGCAAAGCGTCCTCGCCGGAGGGCGCTCGCTGCTGGTATTTTTGCGCCAGCACGGCGCACACCATGAGCTGAATCTGGTGAAACACCATGAGCGGCAGCAGCATCGGCCCCACCATGCTGGAAGCGAACAGCACCTGGGCCATGGGAACGCCGGTCGCCAGGCTTTTCTTCGAGCCGCAGAACACGATGGTGATTTCGTCTTCCTTGTTGAAGCCCAGGCGGCGGGCCAGCTGGGTGGTGGCCGCCAGCGCCAGGGCCAGCAGCACGCAACATACCAGCACCAGCACCAACAAGGCCATGGGCGGCACCGTTTTCCACAACCCGCCAATGACCGAAGCGCTGAACGCGGTGTAGACCACCAGCAAAATGGAACCCTGGTCGACCATTTTCAGCCAGGTCTTGTTGCGATGCACCCAAGCGCCGATCCAGGGGCGCATGAGATGACCGGCCACGAACGGCAGCAGCAATTCGACGCTGATGTGCACGATGGCATGCAGCGTCGACCCCGACTGGCCGCCCCCCCCGATCAGCCAGCTCACCAGCAAGGGGGTGACCACAATGCCGATCAGGCTGGAGGCGGACGCGCTGCACACCGCCGCCGGAATATTGCCGCGCGCAATGGAGGTAAAGGCGATGGCCGACTGGACCGTGCCGGGCAAGGCGCAAAGATACAGCACCCCCATGTACAAGGGCCCGCCCAGCAAAGGCAGCAGCACGGGCCGCAGCACCCATCCCAGAATCGGAAACATGATGAAGGTGCAGGCAAACACCAGGGCATGCAGGCGCCAGTGCATGGCACCCGCGATGATGGCGTTGCGCGAGAGCTTGGCGCCGTGCATGAAAAACAGCAGGGCGATGGCCAGGGTGGTCAGCCACTCGAACAGCACGGCCCCGCTCCCGTGCGCGGGCAACAGCGTGGCTATCGCGATGACCACGATCAGGGTAAGCGTGAATTTATCGAACAGCAGGCGGATATTGGACATGTCTTGAAGGGCTTGCGTGGAACAGGCAATCACGTTAACGTGCCATGGGTTTTCCGTCTAACGATATACAGCCATGAACTATCGCCAACCAGACAATATTATCGCGCCGGCCCTTTCCTTGCGCGAGCTGAAGACCTTGCCAAGGCCTGTCTACGGCCACTCCGAAGGCCTGCCCAACAAGCCGCTGGGCTATCGCCACAAACACCCCTGGGTGCAGCTTTCGTACACGGCCCAGGGGGTCATCCAGGTGCGCACCTCGTCGGGCCTGTTCGTGGCTCCGCCGCAAAGCGCCATCTGGATCCCGGCGGGCATCGAGCATCAGGTGCGCCGCCTTGGCGATACGCAAATCAACAGCCTGTATATCGACGTCGCGGCCGCCGGCGCAAAGCAGAACTCCGGCTGCAGGGTCCTGGGCGTCAACCCGCTGCTGCGCGAGCTGATACGCCGTTTCGGCAGCCTGCCGGTCCAATACGAGGAATCCGGCCCGCATGGCCACCTGGTGCAGGTGCTGCTGGACGAGCTGGCAAACGCCCCCGAAACAGGGTCCATGCTGCCGCTTCCGGCCGACCCGCGCCTGCGCACGCTGTGCAACGCACAGCAGGCCAACCCGGACTCGCGCACAAGCCTGCAGCAATGGGCCGACCGGCTGGATGTTTCCGAACGCACGCTAAGCAGGCTGTTCGTGCTGCAAACCGGCCTGACGTTCCGGCTGTGGCGCCAGCGCCTGCGGCTCCTGACCGCATTGCCCATGCTCGAGCGCGGCGAACGCGTCACCGATGCGGCGCTGGCCTGCGGCTACGAAAGCCTCTCGGCCTTCATTGCGGCATTCCGCGAGCAGTTCGGCGCGACGCCCGGGGAATTCTTCCCGGCCCGCCATCCAATGTGAGTCCGGCCCGCAACGACTAGCGGCGCGGATGTTCCGCAGCCCATTTCTTGACGGCCGCCATGGTGTTCTTGACATGGTCGTCGGGACTGGAACTGCTGTATTCGTAATAGATTTTGCGATCGGGCGTGATCACGTAGGAAATACGGCTGGCCATATTGGGCATGAACGCCATCTTGGCGTCGTAGGCGCGGATGATGGTCGACTGGGGGTCGGCGCCCACCGCGAATTTGCTGCGGCATTCGCTGACCGAGAACTTCTTGAGCTTGTCGATCTTGTCGGCGGAAACGCCCAGTACCGTGGCGCCGTACTGCTTGTATTCGTCGACGGCCTCGGCAAAATCATGGGCTTCGATCGTGCAGCCCTTGGTAAAGGCCGCGGGGTAGAAATACAGCACCACCGGCCCTTTTTTCAGGGCCTCGTCCAGCACGAAATTGAATTCATTGCCCCCTAGCGATGCCTGCACGGAAAAGCTTGGCGCCTGGCTGCCGACCGGCAAGGCGGCATGCGCCGGCAGCGCCACGGCCAGCAGGATAAACAGCCCGCAAACCCCGCCCAGCATAGACAAGAACAAAGACCGGATTTTCATGGTTCACCTTCTTCAATATGCCGGCGGGAACAAACCCGCCAACCAGTACCAAGTACGCCCGGCCACCCAGCTCAATGGCATGCCCGCGACCGGAACGCGCCGCGCAACAGCCGGGGCCGCATGCGCTGCGGCCCCTTGCGGGTCAGGCGCTAAGGCGCGTGCTGAACCGGACCTGCAGACCCTGCAGCTCGGACGGCAAGCGATGCTTGAGCTTGTCGAACAGCTCGGCGTGCAGGCCGAGTTCTTTGCGCCACGCATCGGGGTCGATGGTGGTAATGCGCTTGAACATGTCCGAGCCGAAATCCAGCCCTTCCCAGGTGATGTCCTGGTAGCGCGGCGTGATGCCGAACAGGTTTTCGTCGCCCTTGGCCTTGCCTTCGATGCGCTCGAGCATCCATTTGAGAATGCGCATGTTCTCGCCGAAGCCCGGCCAGATGAACTTGCCCTGATCGTCGGTCTGGAACCAGTTGACGCAGAAAATGCGCGGCAGCGTGGCGCCCTGGCCCTGCAGTTTTTGCCCCAGCTTCAGCCAGTGCTCGAAATAAGAGCTCATGTTGTAGCCGCAGAACGGCAGCATGGCGAAGGGATCGCGGCGCACGACACCTTGGGCGCCCGCGGCCGCGGCCGTGGTTTCGGAACCCAGGGTGGCGGCCATATAGACCCCTTCGACCCAGTTGCGGGCTTCGGTTACCAGCGGCACGGTGTCGGAACGGCGCCCGCCGAAGATGAAGGCATCGATCGCCACGCCCGCAGGGTTATCCCATTCGGGGTCGATCACCGGGTTCTGCTGCGCCGACACCGTAAAGCGGGCGTTGGGATGGGCCGCCTTGCGCCCGGAATCGGGCGTCCAGTCATTGCCATGCCAGTCCAGGCAGTGTGCGGGGGCCGGGCCCATGCCCTCCCACCAGACGTCGCCATCGTCGGTCAGGGCGACATTGGTGAACAGCACGTTTTCGCGCAGCGAAGCCATGCAGTTGTAATTGGTTTTTTCGTTGGTGCCCGGCGCCACGCCAAAGTACCCGGCCTCGGGGTTGATGGCATACAGCCGGCCATCGGCGCCCGGCTTGATCCAGGCGATGTCGTCGCCAATGGTGGTGACTTTCCAGCCCGGCAGCGAGGCGGGGGGAATGAGCATGGCGAAATTGGTTTTGCCGCAGGCCGACGGGAAAGCCGCCGCCACGTGCATCTTTTTGCCGGCGGGCGAGGTAACGCCCAGAACCAGCATGTGCTCGGCCATCCAGCCCTGGTCATGCCCCATGTTCGAGGCAATGCGCAAGGCAAAGCATTTTTTGCCCAGCAGCGCATTGCCGCCATAGCCCGACCCGAAGGACCAGATCTCGCGGGTTTCAGGGTAATGAACAATGTATTTGGTTTCGTTGCAGGGCCAGGCCACATCAGCCTCGCCCGGCTGCAGCGGCTTGCCTACAGAGTGCACGCAGGGCACGAAGGGGCCGTCGGCGCCCAGCACGTCGTAGACCTTGCGGCCCATGCGGGTCATGATGCGCATATTGGCCACGACATAGGGCGAATCGGAAAGCTCGACGCCGATGTGGGCAATGGGCGAGCCCAGCGGCCCCATGGAAAAGGGAATGACATACATGGTGCGCCCGCGCATGCAGCCCTTGAACAGGCCGTTCAGGGTCTGCCGCATTTCGGCGGGCGCCACCCAGTTGTTCGTGGGGCCGGCGTCTTCTTCTTTTTCGGAGCAGATGAAGGTGCGGTCTTCCACGCGCGCCACGTCGCTGGGCGACGACCAGGCCAGATACGAGTTGGGCCGCTTGGCGGGGTTAAGCCTGCGCAAAGTGCCCGCCTGCACCATTTGTTCGCATAAACGGTCGTATTCTTCCTGGGAGCCGTCGCACCATTCGATGCGATCCGGCTGCGTCAGCGCCGCCACTTCAGCCACCCAGGCTTTGATGCCCTCGTGCTTGACCCACTCCGGGGCGTTCGATTCGGAAACGGACGTGGAACTGCTTGCTGCGTTCATGGGGCTTTGTCTCCTTTGTGGCCTCTTTGTGCGCCTCTGACTGCGCCGGGCCTGGCACTTATTTTTAGGGGAAAGAAAGGCCGGATTCATATCCGGCCGCAACCTGGATGTCGCTGTTACAAGAGATCATCCAGACCCATTTTATCGACTTTCGCGTTCAGTGGACTAAATTTTAAAAGTAACTCAGTGCGTCAGTATCTTGGAGAGGAACTGCCGGGCCCGCTCGGAACGCTGCTCGGTGTGTTCGAAGAATTCATCCTTGGAACAATCTTCGACGATGGCGCCCTGATCCATGAAGATGACGCGATCCGCCACTTTCCGGGCGAATCCCATTTCGTGGGTCACCACCATCATGGTCATCCCCTCGCGGGCCAGGTCGACCATGACGTCCAGCACCTCGTTCACCATTTCCGGGTCCAGGGCCGACGTGGGCTCGTCGAACAGCATGGCGATGGGGTCCATGGCCAGCGCCCGGGCAATGGCTACACGCTGCTGCTGGCCGCCCGAAAGCTGGCCGGGGAATTTATCCATGTGCGCGGCAAGGCCCACACGCTCCAGCAGGTCGCGCCCGCGCTTGGCAGCTTCGGCCTGGCTGCGGCCCAGCACCTTGACCTGCGCCAGCTCCAGATTGCGCATGACCGACAAATGGGGGAAAAGCTCGAAATGCTGGAACACCATGCCGATGCGGGAACGCAGTTTCGGCAGATTGGTCTTGGGCGCGCCGACCGAAACGCCGTCGATCCAGATCTCGCCCTTCTGGAAAGGCTCGAGCGCATTGGCGGTCTTGATCAGGGTGGACTTGCCCGAGCCCGAGGGGCCGCACACCACCACCACTTCGCCGGTAGCAATGGAAGTCGAACAATCCTTCAGCACCTGGAACGAACCGTACCACTTGCTCACATTCTTGAATTCAATCACACACTACCTCTTTGCATTAACGGACAATTGCCATGCGGCGCTCCAGCACCTTGACGGAGCGGGACGCGGCATAGGAAATAAGAAAATAGACCAGCGCCGCGAAGACGAACATCTCCACCAGGCGCCCATCGCGCTGCGCGACGTTGTTGGCCGCCCCCAGGAAGTCGGTCAGCGACAGCACATAGACCAGCGAGGTGTCCTGGAACACGACGATCATCTGCGTCAGAAGGATCGGCGTCATCTTGCGGAAGGCCTGCGGCAGAACGATGTAGCGCATGACCTGGCGATAGTTCAGGCCCAGGGCGTACCCGGCCCCCAACTGCCCTTGCGGGATCGACTGGATGCCGGCGCGCATGATTTCGCAGAAATAGGCGGCCTCGAACAAGGTGAAGGTAATCAGTGCGGAAGTAAACCCGCCCACGGCAATGGGCCGCCCCGCCTGGGTCAGCCAACCCACGATGTAAGGCACCAGAAAATAGAACCAGAAGATGATCAGGATAAGCGGCAAGGCCCGCAGCAGGTTCACATAGCCGCCCGCCACCGCCGAAAGCGCCTTGCGGGACGACAGGCGCATCATGGCCAGCAGCGTGCCGAGTATCACCGCCCCTATCGTGGACAACACCGTAAGCTTCACGGTAAACAGCAGCCCCACCTTGAACAAGTACGGCGCGGTGCGAAAAATTATTTCAAAATCGAATCCATGCATAATGTGCCCCCTAGCGCGCCGAACCCATGAAACCCGGAACGCGCAGCCGTTTTTCAACGCAGCGCATCAACACGACCACCACCGCGTTGACGACCAGGTACAAGACCGTGGCGGCGGCGAACGACTCGAATATCTGGAACGTGAATTCCTGCATGGATCGCGCAGCGCCCGTAATTTCCATCAGGCCTATGGTGAAGGCAATGGACGAGTTCTTGATCAGGTTCAGGGCTTCGGAAGTGAGCGGCGGCATGATGACGCGCGCGGTCTGGGGCAGCAGCACATAGCGGTACACCTGGGCCCGCGTCAGGCCAAGCGCCGTGCCCGCCATGGGCTGGCCCGCCGGCAGCGAATGAATGCCGGCGCGGACCTGCACCGCGATCCGCGACGACGTAAACAAGCCCAGGCATATCACCGCCGTCCAGAACGCGCACCACGTTGGATCCATGGCCTTGATCGCCGCACCCCACCCAAAGGGCAGCACTTCGGGAACGACGAAATACCATAAGAACATCTGCACCAGCAGCGGCACGTTGCGGAACAACTCAACATAGCCGGCGCACAGCTTCTCGAGCCAGCCGATCGAACTGGTGCTCGACACGCCCACGGCCAGGCCCACCAGCAAGGCCAGGCACCATGCCAGCACGGAAACGCCAAGGGTCCAGTACAAGCCCTGCATCAGCGTCGCCCAATAAGTATGGACGCCGTCGGGCCCGACCTCCCAGAAAATCGACCAGTTCCAGTTGTAATTCATATCAAATCAACTCTGCGATAGGGTAAAGGGTGAAAGGCACGCGATAACGGCAAGCCGGGATGGAACCGGGCGGCCCTAATCGCCCTTGGCCACGCCTTCGCGCCGGGGATCGGCGCCACCGGTCAGGCCGGACGAATCAATGACGATGGCCTGCACCCCGCTGGGAAACTCCTGCACCCGGACTTTATGCCCCATGGCCTCCAGGGGCTGAACCAGGCCAACCAGAGCGGTTCCCTTTTCAAGCTCGGTCTGCCTGTTGCGGCTGCCGAAATTGGGCAGGGATATTGCCTGCTGCACGTCCAGCTTCCAGTCCAGAACGCCCACCAGCGTTTTGGCGACGTAATTGATGATGGCGCTTCCGCCGGGTGAACCCAGCGCCATATATGGCTCTTGATTGTGAAATACGATGATCGGCGCCATGGTGCTGCGTGGGCGCTTGTTGGGCTGAACCCGGTTGGCAACCGGCTTGCCGCTGGCATCGACGGGGTCGCGGGAAAAATCCGTAAGCTGGTTGTTCAGCATGAAGCCCCTGACAAACAGTTTGCTGCCAAAGGCGGACTCGATGGTGGTCGTCATGGACACGACATCGCCCGACACATCCACCGCCACGATCTGGCTGGTGGAAGGAATCTCCGGCGCATTGTCGCGGCCCAGCTCGGCAAGCTTGCCCACCGGGTCGCCCGGCTTGGCCACGCCCATGCTGTGATCGGGACTGATCAATGAAAACCTGGATTTCAAATAGGCGGGACTGATCAATGCCTGGGTCGGCATCTTGATGAAATCCGGGTCGGCCGCATAGTAGTCGCGATCCGCGTAAGCCAGGCGGCCCGCCTCCGAAAAGTAATGCACAGCCTCGAGCCCCTCGGGCTTGAGCTTATTCATCGGCACGTATTCCAGCACCCCCAAAAGCTCCAGAACCCCCAGTGTTCCCGAACTGGGGGGCGCCATGCCGCAAATCCGGTATGCACGATAATCACCGCACAAAGGTTCGCGTTGCCGGGCGCGGTAATGGGCGAGATCGGCCAGGGTCATGTCGCCCGGTATCGCGTGACCTCGCACCGCGGCGACGATGTCGCGGGCAATATCCCCAGTGTAGAATGCATCGGCGCCACGCTGCGCCACCCGGCGCAGCACCTCGGCCAGGGCGGGGTTCTTGAGCAAATGGCCGACTGGCCATGGTTTGCCGTCGGCATCCAGAAAGTACGCGGCCGCCGCCTTCTGCCTGGACAGTTCGGAGCTTTTTACCAGCATGGCATGCAGCCGAGGAGACACGCGAAAACCCTCGTCGGCCAACCGGATTGCGGGTTTGAACAAGTCGGCCCATGGCAGCTTGCCATACTGGCGATGGGCCAGCTCCAGGGCCCGCAACACGCCGGGAACCCCTACCGACAACCCGCTATTGACCGACGTCCAGAACGGCAGAGGCTTGCCATTTGCCATGAAACGATCGGGCGTGGCGGCGGCCGGCGCCGTTTCGCGGCCGTCGTAGGTCGTCAGTTTCTTGTGCGCCTTGTCGTAGTAGACAATGAATGCGCCGCCGCCTATGCCCGACGACTGCGGCTCTACGAGAGTCAGCACCATCTGCGCGGCAATGGCGGCATCCAGGGCGCTGCCGCCATGGCGAAGCACTTCGTAGCCCGCCTCGGTGGCATGGGGATTGGCGGTGGCCATCATGAAATGCCGGGCGTGAACCACCTGCTTCGCGGTATAGCCGCTGCCGGCTTCGGGATTCAGATCGGCATCGGCAATCTTGGAGGCAGAGACCTGCCTGGATACTGCAATTGCGGCTGGGGGCTGGGCGTGAGCGGCGGCCAGGCTGGATACGACCGTCGGGCGGGCAACCACCGTACTGCTTGCGCCAAGAAAACCCGCGGCAAGAACCGCCGCATGAACCCATTTT
Source organism: Eoetvoesiella sp. (assembly GCF_035555955.1). NCBI lineage: Bacteria > Pseudomonadati > Pseudomonadota > Betaproteobacteria > Burkholderiales > Alcaligenaceae > Eoetvoesiella > Eoetvoesiella sp. The sequence goes on from NZ_DATMGA010000012.1 coordinate 81,602, forward strand.
GTCTTCCTGCGCATCCACCCCCCATTAGCCATGCCGAAGCTGCATCACACCTGTGCCTTCCTCAAGCTGATTATTCCCCATTGTCCTAGCATTTTCCCCAACCGCAAAGTCTTGTCACAAAGGCATCTTCAGTGCACACTGTATCGTCCCCTTTACTTTTTCACTAGAAATTTTATAATTACCGAAAAATGAGAATTCGGTAATAAATAGTTTTCTGGTTTACTGTAATAGGGTATTTGAGTAATCAGTGTATCGACTCCAAGGAGACACAATGAAACGCATCATCAAGACGGCCCTTGCGGCAGCATGCCTGGCAACCGCCGCGACCAGCCTGGTTGCCGCGCCCGCCTCGGCGGCCGAGCCCTTCAAGATCGGGCTCATCGTTCCCATGACCGGCCCCTTCGCCTCC
>NZ_DATMGA010000013.1:0-64311 GCF_035555955.1 Eoetvoesiella sp.
AATGAAACGCATCATCAAGACGGCCCTTGCGGCAGCATGCCTGGCAACCGCCGCGACCAGCCTGGTTGCCGCGCCCGCCTCGGCGGCCGAGCCCTTCAAGATCGGGCTCATCGTTCCCATGACCGGCCCCTTCGCCTCCACGGGTAAGCAAATCGACGTTGCCGTCAAACTCTATATGCAGCAGCACGGCGACGTGGTCGACGGCCGCAAGATCCAGGTCATCCTGCGCGACGACGGCGGCCTGCAGCCTGAAAACACCAAGCGCATCGCCCAGGAAATGGTCATCCAGGACAAGGTCAATGTGCTGGCCGGCTTCGGCCTGACCCCCCTGGCCTTCGCCGCCGCCCCGGTGGCCACCCAGGCCAAGGTGCCCATGATCGTCATGGCCGCGGCCACGTCGTCCATCGTCAAGAAGTCGCCGTACATCGTCCGCACTTCCCAGACGCTTCCGCAAAACACCGCGCCGCTGGCCGACTGGGCAGCCACGAAAGGCAATATCAAAACCGCCATCACCCTGATCACCGACTACGGCCCCGGCCATGACGCCGAGAAAGTCTTCATCAAGCACTTTACCGATCACGGCGGAAAAATCCTCGAAAGCATCCGTGTCCCGCTGCAAAACCCCGACTTCGCGCCGTTCCTGCAGCGCGTGAAAGACGCCAAGCCCGATGCCGTGTTCGTCTTCGTGCCCTCCGGCCCCGGCGCCGCCCTGATGAAGCAGTTCAAAGAAAAAGGCCTGGCCCAGGCCGGCATCAAACTGATCGGCACGGGCGACGTGCTGGACGACGACCTATTGCCAGCCATGGGCGACGAAGCGCTGGGCGTCGTCACGGCGCAGCACTACTCCGCCGCGCACAACTCGCCCGAGAACAAGGCCTATGTCGCCGCGTTCGAAAAGCTGACCAACAACAAGATGCGCCCCAACTTCATGTCGGTGGGCGGCTATGACGGCATGCATCTCATCTATGCCGCCCTCAAGAAAGCCGGCCCCAACGCCACGGGCGACCAGCTTCTGGCGGCCATGAAGGGCATGAGCTGGGTCAGCCCGCGCGGCCCGGTCAGCATCGATCCGCAAACCCGCGACATCATCCAGAACGTGTATATCCGCAAAGCCGAAAAGGTCAACGGCCAGATCTACAACGTCGAGTTCGAAACCATCCCCAACGTCAAGGATCCGGGGGTCTAACCCGGCTTGACCGGCGTGCCGGCAACGCGCAGTGCTTCCTGGCGCGTTGCCGGCGCCCAAACAACTTCCAGGAGAGCAGTATGAGCAAGCTGACGGCCCGGCTGGATCATCTGGGGGTCAATACCCCCAGCCCGGACTCCCAGGCCTCTTTTTATGCCAGCGCCATGCAAATGCGCACGACACCGCTGGATGACGGCGGCTTCATGTGCGAAGGCCGCGAACGCCGCATGGTGTTCACGCCCGGCCAGGCCAATACCCTGCGCTATTTCGCGCTTCAACTGCCCTCCGCCCAAGACTTGAAAACCTTGCGGCAACGCATTGCCGCCGCGGGAGTCGCCATCCAGCCCTCCCCTTCGCCATTTTTCGACGAGAGCGCGTTCTTGGTCGTCGACCCCGACGGCAACCGCATCGTCCTGGGCTACGACCCGCAAGACCGCCTGCGCGACGCGGGCCTGCCCGCCCGGCTGCAGCATGTGGCCTTCGGCACCACCGGCATCGACGCCATGCTGGCCTTCTACCAGAACGTGCTGGGCCTGCGCGTGAGCGACAACGTCTACGCCGACGACAACAGCCTGCGCTCGTGCTTCCTGCGCGCCGGCACCGAACACCACATCATCGCCATATTCGTGGCGCCCAAGAATTCCTTCGACCACCACTGCTACGAGGCCGGCGACTGGGATCTCATTCGCGACTGGGCCGACTACCTGTCCACCCACGACATCCCGCTCGACTGGGGCCCTGGCCGGCACGGCCCGGGCAACAACCTGTTCTTCATGATCCGCGATCCCGACCGCAACTGGCTGGAAATCTCGGCCGAACTCGAAGTGGTCAACGAAGACCGGCCCACCGGAAGCTGGGTGCACCAGGAAAAAACCCTCAATAGCTGGGGCAAGGCCTACCTGCGCAGCTGACACGCTTTTGCGGCCCGTACGCCGCCGTTTCATGCGGGCCGCCCGCATGGAACGGAGCCGTGCCCTGAAACACGGCATTCAATATATACGCTTATATATCCATCGCAAACGACACCGTAAACACCACGATCACCGCAACATCCACGCCATACTTTCGCAATTTCAAGGATCATCCATCATGCATCTGCTATCTTTCGTCGGCCGCAACGGCCAATCCGGCTACGGCGCCCAGCTCGACAACCAGCGCATCGCGCACCTCAGCGCCGTGCTGGGCAACCGCTACCCCGACCTGAAATCCCTGCTCGACAGCGGCCTGGCCGACGCCCAGGCGGCGCTGGCCACCGCGCCCGTGCTGTCGCGGCACGAAGTGCACCTGCTGCCGGTCATTCCCAACCCCAATAAAATCATCTGTGTGGGCCTGAACTACGAAACCCACCGCAAGGAAACCGGCCGCCCGGTCGAACAGCACCCCTCCATCTTCACCCGCTTCGCCGCCAGCCAGATCGCCGACGGCGACCCGATCATCCGTCCCCATGTGTCCACACAGCTCGACTACGAGGGCGAGCTGGCCCTGGTCATCGGCCGCCCCGGACGCTATATTCCCGCCGAGCGCGCTCTCGAACACGTGGCCGGATACGCCTGCTACAACGACGGCTCCATCCGCGACTGGCAGCGCCACTCGCACCAGTTCACGCCCGGCAAGAACTTCGTCGGAACGGGCGCTTTCGGCCCCGCGCTGGTCACCCGCGACGAAGTGCCGAACATCGAGGCGCAAACCCTGACCACCCGCCTCAATGGCGAAATCATGCAGCAGGCCAAGATCTCGGACATGATCTTCTCCATCGGTGAAATCATCGCCTACGTATCGTCGTTCACGCCGCTGGAAGCCGGCGACGTCATCGCCACCGGAACGCCCGGCGGCGTCGGCGCCAAGCGCGAACCCCAGGTGTGGATGAAGCCCGGCGACATCGTCGAGGTCGAAATCACCCAGGTCGGCCTGTTGCGCAACCCCATCGTCGACGAACTGGCCTGACGGCCTTTTCCGGAACAGCAATATGACTGCCGAACGCATCAGCTCCGTCGAGCGCATGCTGGCCATCCCCCGGCTGTTCACTGAAGAACGGCCGGTGTGGAGCGTCGAGGACGTCGCCAAAGAGCTGAACCTTTCCATCAGCACGGCATATCGCTATTTCCAAAGCCTTACCAAGTTCGAGTACCTGGACGAAGTGCCCAACGGCGGCTATTGCCTGGGCTCGGCGTTCATCGAGTTCGACCGCAGCATCCGCGTCACCGACCCGTTGTCCAAGGTTGCCGGCCCCATCATCTCGGGGCTGGCCTCGTCCATGCATCCTGGAACCTCGCTGATACTGTGCCAGGTCTACCAGAAGAAAGTCATGTGCATCCACCAGGAAACCGTGGCGCCGTCCAGCGCGGGCATCAGCTACGAGCGCGGCAAACCCATGCCGTTCTACCGCGGGGCCACCTCCAAGGTCATACTGGCCTATATGTCGTGGCGCCAGCAAAAACGCGAATACGAAAACCAAACCGAAGAACTGCGCCGGGCCGGCATGGGCGACGACTGGAAATCGTTCAGCGCCGGCTTGCGCACCATACGCAAACGCGGCTATTGCGTGTCGCGCGGCGAAGTCGACCCCGGCCGCATGGGCATCGCGGCCCCTATCTTCAATGCCGACGGCCGTGTCATGCGCAGCCTGAGCGCTGTGGTCTGGGAAAAATACGTCGACCAGGCTGGCGAAGACCGCCTGGTCACGGGCATCGTGATGGCGGCGGCGCGAATTTCCGAAGCCCTGGCCCGCATCGAAAACAGCCCGCGGCCCCAACAGCCCGGCGCCGAAAAGTAAAAACAGCTGGAGAATCCATTTATGCAGCCCCAAGGCGCAACCCCCGTCCCTGTCACCATTGTCGGCGCCGGGCCCGTAGGCCTGATGCTGGCCAATCTGCTGTGCGCGCAAGACATCCCGGTGGTGCTGCTGGAACGCAACCTGACCACCGTCAAGGCGCCCCGCGCTGTTTCCATCGACGACGAGTCCCTGCGCTCGCTGCAAATGGCGGGCCTGGCCGACAACGTGCGCGGCATCTGCGCCATGGACTACGGCTCGGTCTATCTCGGCCCCGACCGCCGGCCCTTCGCCTCGGTGTCGCCCACGGCCGCCGAGTACGGTCACCCGCGGCGCAGCGCCTTTGCGCAGCCCGAGCTGGAGGCCATGCTGGCCGACTCGCTGCGCCGCTACCCGCACCTGGAACTGCGCTTCGGCCACGAGGTTCTAGGCCTTGAGCAAGACGACGCGGGCGTGACCCTGGAGGTGCAAACGCAAGACGGCTCCCGCTATTCGCACCGCAGCCGCTACGTCGCGGCCTGCGACGGCGGGCGCAGCCCCATCCGGCACATGCTGGACGTGGGCATGAAAGGCTATACCTATGAAAAAAAATGGCTGATCATCGACCTTGCCGGCACGCGCGACAACTTCCGCGAAACCCGGGTCTACTGTGATCCGCGCAGGCCGGGCATCAACCTGCCCGGCCCCAACGGCACGCGCCGCTTCGAATTCATGCTGCTCGACGGCGAAACCGACGAACAGGTCACAGACCCCGCCTTCATCAGCCAGCTGCTGCGCGACCACGGTCCTGACGACGGCGTGGAGATCGTGCGCAAGCAGGTATACACCTTCCATGCCCGCATGGTGACCGAATGGCGAAAAGGCTCGGTTTTCCTGCTCGGCGACGCCGCGCACCTGACACCGCCCTTCGCAGGCCAGGGGCTGAACAGCGGCCTGCGCGACGCCTCGAACCTGGCCTGGAAACTGGCCGCCGTCGTCCAGGGCCGGCTGGGGCCCGCCGTGCTGGACAGCTACCAGGACGAGCGCCCCGAACACGCCTGGGAACTGATCAAGCTGGCCATTACCCTGGGCCGCATCATGATGCCCGACACCATGCTCAAGGCGCGCCTCATCCAGGCGGGCTTCCGGGCCCTGCAATGGGTGCCTCCCGCCAACGACTACATCACCCAGATGCGCTACAAGCCCAAGCCGCGCTTTTCCAAGGGTTACATTGTGCCGGACGGCACCGACCTGCGCCGCACGCGGGTCGGTCGCATGCTGCCCCAGCCCGAAGTGGAAACCCAGGATCGCTACACCCACAGGCTGGACGAAATACTGGGCATAGGCTTTGCGCTCATAGCCTTCCACGCCGACCCGGCCGAAGCCTTCAGGGGCCTGCCGGAACTGCCGTTCGAATCCCGGCTTGGCCTGAAGCGTGTTTGCGTCACACCGCGCTACTACAACGCCTTCCCCGACGCGCCGGGCGCGACCACTGTGCGCGATGCGCGCGGTGATTTCGAACGCCATTGCGCCGAAGCCAAGGACAGCTGGCTTCTGGTGCGTCCCGACCGCTACGTGCTGGCCCGCATCCCGCGCGACAACCCCCAGCATACCGTCGAGGCCTTGAGCCGGCTGCTGCAGGCCTAGGAAGCGTTGCTCCTCAAGCCTTGCATCCGTCACGACTGGAAGGCCTCTGATTTTGTAAGGTTTCTTGACAAGATAGTCAGGTAAATTTACCATCTTCGGCAAGACGGGACGGGAGCCGCCATGCGGCAATCCAGATCCGTCTTCAATAATCATCCCGGAGACGAAAATGAAAACCATCCATAAACTGGGCTGCGGCCTGGCACTGTTCGCACTTGGACTCGGCGGCGCGGCGCACGCGGCCGAGCCGCTTAAAATCGGCATGGTTCTACCCATGTCGGGGCCTTTTTCCGCCTACGGCCAGCAAATCCTGAGCGGCGCCAAGCTGTACCTCAACGAGCACGGCAACAAGCTTGGCGATCGCCCCGTCGAACTCATCGTCAAGGACGACACGGGCATCGCTCCCGAACTGAGCAAGCGCGCGGCGCAAGAGCTCGTCGTCCAGGACAAGGTTGCCATACTTGGCGGATTCGGCCTTACTCCACTGGCCTTCGCCGCGGCCCCCGTCGCCACCCAGGCCAAAGTGCCCATGATCGTCATGAACGCGGCCACGTCGTCGATCACGACCAAGTCGCCGTACATCGTGCGCACCTCCATGACGCTGCCGCAGGTCACGGCGCCCATGGCCACCTGGGCGGCCAAGAACGGCATCAAGAAAGTCTATACCCTGGTGGCCGACTTCGGCCCGGGCCACGATGCTGAAAAGCAGTTCGTCAAAACCTTTACCGCGGCCGGCGGCGAAATCGTCGGCCAGGTGCGCACCCCGCTTTCCAACCCGGACTTCGCGCCTTTCTTGCAGCGCATCAAGGACGCCAAGCCGGACGCCGTTTTCCTGTTCGTGCCCGCCGGCGAGCAGGGCGTCGCCTTCCTCAAGGGCTTCAAGCAGCGCGGCCTGGATGCCGCCGGCATCCGCCTGATCTCCACCGGCGACCTCACCGGCGAAGACGTCATCGACTCCATGGGCAATGAAGCCGTTGGCGTCGTGACCTCCATGCATTATGCCGAGGCCCATGACTCCGCGCTCAATAAGGCGTATGTCAACGCCTACTACAAGACGGACCCCAAAACGCGCCCGAACTTCATGTCGGTGGCGGGTTACGACGGCATGCACCTGATCGACGCCGTGCTCAAGAAAACCGGTGGCGACGCCAATGGCGACAAATTCATCGCCGCCGCCAAGGGCATCAAGTTCGAAAGCCCCCGCGGCCCCATCGCCATCGACCCCGAAACGCGCGACATCATCCAGACCGTGTACATCCGCAAGGTAGAACGCGTCGATGGCAAGCTGCAGAACGTCGAGTTCGACAGCATCCCCAACGTCAAGGACCCGGGCAAGGAAAAGTAAGCATCCAGGATCTGGCTGCATCAAACGGGACCGGCCCTTTCCCAAGCCGGCCCGAATGCGCCGTTCGGCGGATTCGCGCACCAACTTCCCGGCAGTGATAAAGTTCGCATAGGCCCGCCGCCTCACTTTGCGGCCGAAACACCGAGCAAGCGAACGCATGGAAAACACTCCCGTCCCGAAAAAAGCCGCTACCGCCCGCCGCCGGCCGCGCGCGGCGCGCGCCGTCGGCGAACACGAGAACATCCAGTCCTGGCGCCGGCACAACGTCGGACGCCTGCTGAACAATGCCATCAACCGGTTCGAAAGCCGCATCCTGGAATTGATGGATGACGCCGGGCACGGCGGATTCTCGCTCAGCCACATCGCGATCACACGCAATCTGGATATCGACGGCACCCGCGCCACCGACCTGGCCAAGCGGGCCGGCATCACCAAGCAGTCGGTGGGCGAACTGATCGTTCAGCTCGAGGCCGGCGGCGTCATTGCGCGCAAGCCCGACCCCAGCGACAAGCGATCCCGCATCGTCTTCTTTACGCCCTTGGGAGTCGAATGGCTGAACGCCTTTCGCACGGCGCTGCAGCAAGCCGAAGCGGAAATGGAAGATGAACTCGGCGCCCAGCGCCTGAACCTGCTCAAGCAGGCGCTGACCGACTACGGCGGCAAATAGCCGCGCACAAATAAAGTTAAGAAGCCCCCACGCTGCGCCGCTAGCGCGGCTTGCTGCCCCCCGAGGGGGAGCTTTTTGCCTTGGGGCGGCCCGGCGGCAAAAGGTAGCCCCCACGCTGCGCCGCTAGCGCGGCTTGCTGCCCCCCGAGGGGGAGCTTTTTGCCTTGGGGCGGCCCGGCGGCAAAAAACAAAGCCCATGCACAGCATCGTGCACGCCGTTAAAAACACATTGACGATTTAGTAAGGATAACTTACTATAAACGCATTCCTTCCATCAGATTCCCGGAGTGCGACACATGCTACCGAGCAAAACTTCCGTTGCCATTGTCGGCGGCGGCCCCTGCGGCCTGATGCTGGCCAACGAGCTTGGCCGGCGCGGCGTACAGGCCGTTCTCGTCGACGAGAAGCCCGGCACCGCCTTCAACCCCCAGGCAAACGCCACCCAGGCCCGTACCATGGAGCACTTTCGCCGCCTGGGCTTTGCCGACGCCATACGCCGCCTGGGCCTGCCCGGCGACTTTCCCACCGACATTGCCTATTCCACCCGCTATGCCAGCCATGAACTGGCCCGATTCCAGTTGCCGTCGGCGCAGGAAGCCCTGAAGAAAATCCACGCCTTGTCCGGCTCCTGGAGCGCCGCCGAGCTGCCCCATCGCGTTTCGCAAAAATACGTCGAAGCCGAATTGCGCAGGCAGGCCGAAAAGCTGCCCGGCATTTCCATCAACTACGGCTGGAAAATGACCGGCTTTCGCGATCTGGGCGATTCGGTTTGCGTCGACGTCGAACGTCTTGCCGACGGCGCCCGCCAAACCATCGAGGCCGCCTACCTCGTCGGCGCCGATGGGCCCCGCAGCCTCGTGCGCGAACAACTCGGCTTTCGCTATAACGGCGAGACCGGCATCGTCCGCGACTTCATGGGCGGGCGCATGTATGCCATCTATGCGCGCGCGCCCGATTTCTATCGCGCCGTGCCGCACGCCCCCGCCTGGATGAACGTATGCTTCAACCCCGAGCGGCGCGCCTTCATGGCAACCGTCGACGGCAAGGGCGAATTCGCGTTCCATACCCAGCTCAAGGCCCATGAACGCGAAGAAGACATCACCGACCAGCAGGCCCGCGAAATGTTCCAGGCCGCGGTGGGCCTGCCGATCGAGGTCGAGATCCTGTCGCGCGGTTCATGGACGGCCGGCCATTCGCTGGTCGCCGAACACTTCCAGAAAGGCCGCGTATTCCTGGGCGGGGACGCCGTGCATCTTTTCACGCCCACCGGCGGCCTGGGCTACAACACCGCCGTCGAAGACGCCGTCAATCTGGGCTGGAAGCTGGCGGCGGTTCTCAAGGGAAGCGCATCCCCCACGCTGCTCGACACCTACGAGGCGGAACGCCGGCCGCTGGGTATCCGCAACACCGGATACGCGCGCAAATTCGCCGACTCGCTGGGCCTGTTCAAGCCTGAAAGCAATATCGAAGACGACAGCCCCGAAGGCGCCGCCGCACGCGCCAAGGCCGGCGTCTACCTGGCCGCCCATGGCCGCGCCGAATTCAACATCCCCGGCGTCACCTTCGGCGGCCGCTACGACGGCTCGCCGGCCATCGTTGCGGACGGCAGCTCGCCGCCGCCCGACTCGGCCAACGAATACATTCCCTGCGCCGTTCCCGGCGGACGTCCCCCGCATATATGGCTCGACGACGGCCGATCGCTGTACGACGCCTTCGGCTTCGAATGGACACTGCTTTGCATGGGACCGAACGTCGGCGAAAGCCGTGCCTTCGCCGACGCGGCCAGCCGCAGGAAAGTCGAACTTGAAGTCGTGCATCTGCCGCAGGCCCGCGAACTCTACGAAGCCGACTACGCCCTGATCCGCCCCGATCAGATCGTGGCATGGCGCGGCGATTCGGGTTCGCAGGCCGGGCGCATTTTCGACCAGATACTCGGAACCGGCGCCGCCCTTCCCGACGCACCGGCAAAAAAAGCCATAGCCTGAAACCTGGAGACAAGCATGAGAGACCTCAACGAACACACCATCACCGCCGAAATCTCCCTACGCCAGCCTGCACTATGATTTCATCTTAAAATCCACGAACGACTAAACTAGTTCATACTTTCAAAGCACAAGGGTTCCGCCATGAATCACGACTTTATCTACGAAGCGCTTCCAACCCGGGTAATCTTCGGCCAGGGGAAGCTGCAAAGCCTTCCGCAAGAAGTCGAAAAGCTTGGCGCCCGCAAGGCTTTGGTTCTGTCCACGCCCCAGCAAGAGGCATGGGCCCGAAACGTTGCCGAGCTATTGGGCTCTACGGCTGCGGGCGTCTACAGCAATGCCACCATGCATACGCCGGTCGAAGTCTCGGAAGAAGCGGTCGCCTACGCCAAGCGCGTGGGCGCCGACTGCGTCGTGGCCCTGGGCGGCGGTTCGACCACAGGCCTTGGCAAAGCCATTGCGCTGCGCACCGGGCTGCCGCAAATCGCCGTGCCCACCACCTACGCCGGCTCCGAAATGACCCCCATCCTGGGCGAAACCGAAAAAGGCGTCAAAACCACGCAGCGCCAGCCGGTCATCCTGCCCAAGACCGTCATCTACGACGTCGACCTCTCGATTACGCTGCCGCCGGCGCTTTCCGCCACAAGCGGGCTGAACGCCATGGCGCACGCGGTCGAGGCCCTGTACGCCCAGAACCGCAATCCCGTCACCTCCCTTATGGCCGAGGAAGGCATTGCCGCCTTCGCCCGTTCCCTTCCCACCATCGTCCAGTCTCCCAAAGACATCGAAGCCCGCTCCGACGCGCTGTACGGCGCCTGGCTTTGCGGCATATGCCTGGCTTCGGCGGGCATGGCCCTGCACCACAAGCTCTGCCATGTGCTGGGCGGCGCCTTCGACCTGCCCCACGCAGAAACCCATGCAGTCATGCTGCCGCACACGGCCGCTTACAACAGCGTGGCCGCCGCCGATGCCATGCAGCGGGTGGCGCGCGCCCTGAACTCGACCGACGCCGCCACAGGCCTTTGGGAACTGTCCGGCAAGCTGAAGGCGCCGCAGTCCCTCAAGCAACTGGGCATGCCCGAATCCGGCATCGACCGGGCCACGGACCTGGCCATGAAAAACCCCTACTGGAATCCGCGCCCCCTGCAGGCCGAAGCCATCCGCGCCCTCATCGGCCGAGCCTGGGCCGGCGAAGCACCCCAGCCGTAAACAGCCTCCCCTCTCTGAACGTCAGGCGCCACGCCAGCGCGGCGCCGTTGGACGCACCACACCTGAAATGCCAGGACGGAGGCCGTTGCCTGATAAAAAGAGCAGCGTCGGCATGGCTGACAATCGTGGGCCAAGCAACGCGAATGCTTGAACGGCCTCCAATTATTATGCATAATAATTAAAAATACGCATAAAAGGAGACCCCTATGCCTCTCGCCAGCCCGGCCCCCATCCGCCGCGTCGTCATCGGCGCCCAAAACGGCAAACCCGTAATCCTCAGCGACGAGCGCAGCGTTCGCGAGTTCGATAATCTTCCGGGGTTTTCCAACACACTCATGTGGACCACGCCGGCGCAGCCGCAAGTCGGCCAGCCCGCCCTGGCCGCCGACCCCGTCCCCGCTGTCACCACGTTCGTTCCGCCCGTCGGCGAAACGCGCTTCATGATCGTCACTTTTCCTCCCGACGCGAGCATGGGCGACCCCGGCTTCAACGGCGAGGCATTCGGCAAGGAACTGGCCGAAAAAATGCCCGGCCTGGCCGAGCTGTTCGAACCCGAAGACCCCGCCATGCACATCACCGACAGCGTCGACTACGGCGTGGTGCTCGATGGCGAAGTCTGGCTCGATCTGGGCGCCGGCGAGGAAGTCCACTTGAAGCGGCACGACGTCGTCATCCAGAACGGCGCCCGCCACGGCTGGCGCAACAAAAGCGCCGGCATCGCCACCATGCTGTTCGTGCTCATCGGCGCGCAGCGCCAGCCCGCGTAAAACCGGACTAGCCGCCCAAATACGCCTTGCGCACGGCTTCGTCCTTCAACAGGGCGGCTGCGGAATTGGTTCCCACGATGCGCCCCTGCTCCAGCAGATAGCCGCGATCGGACAGCTCCAGGCTGCGCCGCGCGTTCTGCTCGACCAGCAATACGGTGACGTTGGCCTTGCGCACCTGCTCCAGCGCCTTGAACAGCTCGGACACCATAAGCGGGGAAAGCCCCAACGAAGGCTCGTCCAGCAACAGGACGTCGGGCGCCGACATCAGCGCGCGGCCGATGGCCACCATTTGCTGCTCACCGCCGCTCATGGTGCGCACCGCCTGCGGCATGCGCTCGCGCAACTTGGGGAAGAGTTCGAGCACCTGTTCCAGATTGCGCCGTTCGTTCGGCCTGGCCCGCTTGGGGTAGGCCCCCATGAACAGGTTTTCGCGCACCGTGAGTTCACCGAATATACCGCGTCCTTCGGGCACCAGCGCTATTCCGGCTTCCACCCTTTCGAAGTCCTTCAGCGCCGACAAAGGTTGGCCGTTCAGGACGATGGCGGCGTCGCCGGCAACCGGCATCAGGCCCGAAATGCTGCGCAACAGCGTGGACTTGCCCGCACCATTGGCGCCCAGCACGCTGACGACCTCACCCTTGTCCACGTGCAGGGAAACGTTGTCGAGCGCCTTGTGCATGCCGTACCAGGCGCTAAGCCCTTTGATCTCAAGCATGTTCGTCCCCCAGATAGGCGCGGATCACTTCGGGATCGGACAATACTTGTGCCGGAGTACCGTAGGAAATGGGCACGCCGGCCGTCATGACGACGCAATGATCGCAAAGCGAACGCACCGCCTCCAGGACATGTTCAACCATGAGTATGGAAATATCGTCGTCTTTAAGGGAGCGCACCAGGGCGATGGCATCGATCAGCTCGGTGGGGTTGAGCCCGGCCAGCCACTCGTCCAGCAGCAGCACCTTGGGCCGGCCGGCCAAGGCCCGCGCAAGCTCCACCTTTTTTTGATCCATATAGGTGAGCCTGCCGGCTTCTTTGCCCGCATAGCCCGCAAGCCCGACTCTTTCAAGCAGAGACTCGGCCTGTTTTGCGGCTTCGCGGCCGAACAGCCGGCCATTGGTGAACGCCATGCCCGCCACCACGTTCTCGCGCACCGTCATGGTATTGAACAGGCGCACCAGTTGAAACGTGCGCCCCACGCCATGATGGGTGATGCGATAAGCGGGCGAACCGGCGAACTCGTGGCCGTCGATTTTCACCGAGCCCGAATCGGGAGCCAGCACGCCGCTGATGAGGTTGAGCGCCGTGGTCTTGCCCGAACCATTGGGGCCAAGCAGGCCGACGATTTCGCGCGGCCGGATCTGCAAAGACAAGCCATCCACGGCCTTGAGTCCGCCGAAGCGGCGCGACAGGCCTTGCACGTCAAGCAAAACGCTACTCACGAGCCCCCCTCAGCCTTTTCGGCAAAGCCAGAAACCCGCCCGGCAGCAAATAGACGACGCACAAGAAAATAGCCCCCAGCACCAGGCTGAACTGGTCGGGAAAATACTTGGAAATGACTTCGAAGGCCAGCACCATGGGAATCACGCCGAGAACCGGGCCGAAGTACAGTGCAATGCCGCCCAACAGCGCCATGACCACCACCTGGAACGACACCAGGGAGTTGAAGGCGATGGAGGGTTCTATATAGGTCCAGCGCGGCGACACGATGGCACCGACAATGGCCATGATCATGGACGTGGCGACGAACACCACGAGCTTTACCGCCACCGTATTGATGCCGCAATTGCGAGCGGCGGTTTCGTCTTCGCCGATGAGACGCAGCGCAAAACCCAGCCGCGAACGCACCAGCCAGGCGCCCAGCGCCCATACCACGGCCAGCAGCGCCAGAAGCTGCCAATAGATTTGCGCCGGCGTGACCTCCAGGAAAATATAGCGGCCCACCGAACCCTGCACGGTGGACTCGTACCAGGTGACCAGTTGGCGGATCATCTCGGCCACGCCGAAGGTGAAGATGACGAAGTACATGCCCGACAGGCGCAAAGTGCAAACCCCGATGATCAGCGCCAGAACACCGCCCGCCAGCGCGGCGACCACCAGAAGAACCGGCCAGGGCAGGAAGTCGGACAACACCGCCACGGCATAGCAGCCCACGCCGAAGAAGGCGGCGGTGGCCAGGGAAACCAGGCGCGTCGTACCGCAGAAAATACCCCATACCGTGGCCAGGTTGGCATACAGCAGCAGGTTGATCATGAAGGACGTGGTGTAATCGTTGCCCATTTCCGGCGCAAACGCCAGCACCACCAGCAAGACGACCGACACCACGGCAAACAGCGTATGGCGTTTATTCACCGTGCCACCCTCCCGAACAGGCCCGCGGGGCGGAAGATGAGCACCAGCAGGAAGATCGCGTAGTTGGCCGCCAGCGTGAGGCCCGGATCGATATAGGCCGATACGAAGCTTTCGACCAGGCCCAGCAACAGGGCCGCCACCACGCAGCCCGCGAAATTGCCCACCCCGCCCATGATGACGACGATCAGCGCCTTCATGGTGAACAGCACGCCCATCGTGGCATTGAAGGTGGAGAACATGCTGATGAGCACGCCCGCCACGGCCACCAGCGCCGTGCCCAGCGCAAAGCCCAGCATGGCGATGCTGATGACGTTGATGCCCACCAGGGGCGCCGCCGCCGGGTTGACGGCCACGGCACGCAAGGCTGTGCCCACCCGCGTGCGGGTAAGCAGCAAATACAGCAAGCCGCTTAGCGCCACCGCCACGCCCAGAACCAGCAGGCGGTTGGCCGCGATGGTCGTGCCGATGAAATCGACGGGCAGCGACAAGAACGAATAGCTAAGATAGTTGCCGCCGAACAAGGCCAGCATGATGCCCTGGATGACGAACAGCAGTCCGAATGTGGACAGAATGCTGTCGGCTTCGAGTTCGTCGCGGCTGCGGGCGCGGCGCACCAAAGGCAAAAAGGCGTAGCGGTACAGCACCGCGCCCAGCGCGGCGCCGATGGGCGCCAGCAATATCGTGGAAATCAAGGGGGATATTCCCAGGCGGGTAAACAGAACCAGCGCAGCCAGCGCGGCCGCAATCAGCATCTCGCCATAGGCAAGGTTGAGAATGCGCGCCACACCGTACTGCAGGTTCAGGCCCAGCGCCACCAGCGCGTAGGCCCCGCCCAGGGTCAGCCCGAAAATCAAGGCATCGGCAATAGGCATAAAGGCTCCGAATCAAGCCTTCCAGGCCGGCTTCGCAATGACCGGCTTTACGCCTTCCTGGTTGGGAGCCACACCGTGGAAAACGCCATCTTGCCATTGCCCGACCAGCCAGCCGCCCTGCATGATGTGATCCTTGAACGCCAGCGGGCCCATGACGGTATCGAAGGTCGTGGAGTTGAGCACCTTGATGATCGCCGGACGGTCGACCTTGCCGACTTTTTCAATGGCCTGCTGCAGGGCCTGCAAACCCGAGTAGCAAAGCACGCTGACCCAGTGGTCGGGCAATGTGCCGGTAAGCGCCTTGTGCCGGGCAATGTAGTCGGTCACGGCCTGGGAATGCGGATTCCAGCCGCCCGGCCCCATGACGCCTTCGAGGGTAGCGGCGCCGAACTTGGCCGGGTAGATGGACAAGGCCGTGCCCACACCAGCGTAGAACACCTTGGGATTGAAGCCGCGCACCCGGGCCGCTTCGGTCAGCGCGAAGGTGTCGGGCGGATAGCTGAACGCCAGGAAGGTGTCGGGATTCTTTTGCTGCGCGGCCGCGATGATGGGTGTGAGGTCTTGCGTGGCGATGGGATAGCCGGCATCGTAGACGATTTCGAATTTCGCCTTGGCCAGCGCCGTGCGCGCCGCCTTGGAAAGCTCGAGGCCGAACTGGTCGGTCACGTTGACCACGGCCACCTTGTTGCCGATTTTTCCGTCGGTGCGCAGCTTGCTGAGTATGCCGACAATGGCTTCGCCGTACGGCGTTGCGGGCTCGAGCAGCGAGAAAATATTGTCCCAGCGCTTGACCAGCTGAGGCATGCGGTCGGTGATGAAGCTGGGCGCGATCATGGGGAAATTGCCGCGGTGAAAAGCCGGTGCCACCGCCAGGTTCATGCCGGTGCCCCACGGGGGCAGCAGAAAATCGACCTTGTCCTGGCTGATGAGGCGGTCGACCGCCCGCACCAGTTCTTCGGACTGGCTGCGGTCGTCGTATTCGACGACCTCGATGGGCAGCTTCTTGCCGCCCAGGTTCAGGCCGCCGGCCTTGTTGACGTCGTCGACCCACAAACGGTAGTTGGGGATTTGCGATGCATTCGCGCCGCCGGTGAAGGGCCCCGTCTTGGAAATGGCCCAGCCCACCTTGATGGATTTGCGCTCTTGGGCATGCACGATGGAAGGGGCTGCCGCCACGGCGGCCACGGCGCCTGCGGTACGGACAAAATCTCGTCTGCTGATGCGAACTGTCATGTGTGTCTCCTTGAATATTATTAGGGGTTTATCACGTAGTTGCTGAAACCGCCGTTCCGGTTTTCTATGCCCGAAATCGCTTCGTTCACCTGATCCAGCGGAAATCCGACCTGTTCGAACACGGACATGTCAAGCAGTCCGGATGCCGCCATGTCGGCCATGTCTTGTCCCTCGCCGGGGGTAAACCAGCAAGAGCCTATCACACTTTGTTGCAAGTCCATCATGGTGTGCAAATCCATCGGCACACTGCCCGCCGTGGCGCCGATATCGATGGCCGTTCCGCCGCGCTTGAGCGCCCGCATGCTGGCCAGCAGGGTTTCGTGCCCGGCGCCGGGCCCAAGGCAATCGACGTAGATATCCACGCCTTCGCCGCCGGTAAGGCGCTGGATCCAGGCGTCGATGGGTTCGCTGTCGTTCAACGACTTGACTTCGATGCGGTGGGGAGCCAATGCCTTGACTCGATCCAGCAGAACCTGGTTGCGGGCCGTGCCGAAGATGCGGGTGGCGCCCATGGCCAGGCCGAACAACGCGCCACCCAGCCCCAGGGTGCCGCTGATGCCGTT
Organism: Eoetvoesiella sp.; assembly: GCF_035555955.1. Taxonomy (NCBI): domain Bacteria; kingdom Pseudomonadati; phylum Pseudomonadota; class Betaproteobacteria; order Burkholderiales; family Alcaligenaceae; genus Eoetvoesiella; species Eoetvoesiella sp. The sequence goes on from NZ_DATMGA010000013.1 coordinate 16,566, forward strand.
GACCAGCAGTGTTTTGCCGGGCCTCACCCCCCCTTTGCGCAAGCCGGCATACGCCGTGCCCAGATAGCCGAAACGCGCCGCCTGGTCGTAGCTGAGGCTGTCGGGCAGACTGACCAGCGAGTACTGAGGCGCGGTCATGTATTCGCACAGGCCGCCATAGGGATAGTCGTCGAAAATCTTCATGGACTTGTCGGAAAAACCGAAGTAACCGTTGAACGTCCAGTACTCGCAATTGGTGTGCTGGCCGTTGCGGCAGGCCCTGCAGCCGCCGCAATAGCGGCCCGGATTCACGTATACGCGGTCGCCCGGCTTCCAGGCATGCACCTGGGAGCCCACGGCCACGACCTCGCCGGCCGGATCCAGCCCGAAAATGGCGGGCAGCGGCGGCAGCGGCCTTTCGGGAAACCAGGTTGTCCAGTTGCTGAGGATGTTGCCCAGGTTTGGCACGATACCGCAGGACTTGACCCGCACCAGCACGTCATTGGAACGGGGCTCGGGCACGGGAACCTGTTCGATTTTCATGGGCTCGCCCACTTTATGCATGCGGGCGGCTTTCATGGTTTTCGGCAATGCCATCTGGATCTCCTTGGTTATTGTGATTTGCCCTGGCGGCATCCTGGAAACAAGCCCCGGAAACGCCGGCCGGCAAACGCGCGCGGCAGGCTTGCCGCGGTTGCGAATGTAGCCATTCTAGGCACCCAGGATGCGTTTGAGCATAGGTGTTTGCACTAAATTTTATGCCTAAAATTAAATAATGTGCATAATTTATCACAAAGGAGAAACGTGGCGCTGGACAAGGCGGCCCAGGTTGAAAGCGCAACGACACTACGGCGGCCGAAAAGCCACCGCGGATCGTCAGGAGCCGCAAAACAAAATCCTCTTATCGGCCACGACCCGCGATCACGCAAACCGAATCGCGGATCGAGCCATGCCCGCCGCCTACTTCTTGTTGGCAGCCTGCGCCATGAGTTTATGGATGATGGCTTCCGCCTCGGCATAGAGCTTTGCGCCGTTACCGCCCTTGGCGTCGACATCCTTGATCCATTCGTTGCTTACGTTCTTGGTGGCGTCGATCCAGCGTTTGTATTCAGCATCGCTCATGTAATGGAATACGCTGCCATTCGCTTTGGAGACCTTCATGAAGTCGGCTTCCCGCTCGTCGAAGACTGTGCGCCCAGCCCAGGCCGAGACCTCTTCGCCGCTGTTGTCGTCGATGACCTTCTTGAGATCGGGCGGCAGGCTGTCGTAGCGCGCCTGGTTCATACCAAAAAGAAAGATGGAATTACCCATGCGAGGCTGGCCCTTGGGCACATCGAAATGGTAGTGGGTGATCTCGTCGAGCTTGATGGCCGGCACCCCTTCCCAGGGCACGGCGGCGCCATCGACCACGCCCTTGGACACGGCATCGGGAACCGCCGGCAGCGGCATCTGCACCGGCGCCGCGCCAATGGCCGTCAGCATTTTGGAGTTGACCCGGTTGGCCGAGCGGATCTTCAGGCCCTTGAAGTCATCCAGGGTCTTGGGCTGCTTATCGACAAAGTGCAGGAGGGTGCCGCCATGGGTATGCATGAAAATGGGATGCACGCCCTTGTATTCGTCCATGGCGTATTTGTGCGTGAACTCCCACAGCGCGCGGCTGCCGATTTCGGCATTGGGCACCAGCCACGGCAGTTCGTAGACCGCGCTTTTGGTGAAGCGGCCCGACGCCTGCGTCGACAAGGTCCAGACGATGTCCGCCACGCCATCCTTGGCCTGGTCGAACAACTGGCCCGGCGTGCCGCCCAATTGCATGGCCGGGTAGATCTGGCACACCATTCGCTGGTTGGACTCCTTGGCGATCTTGTCGCACCAGGGCTGGATCATGTTGACCTGGGCGTTGGAGGTGGACGGCAGGAAATGGGAAACCCTGAGCACTATCTTGTCGGCGGCCTGCACCGAGGCGGCCATGCCCAGCCCCAGGGCCAGGACGGCCAATCGGCCGAGAATCGCTGTTTTTTGCAACGGCCGTTTTGTCATTGTTGTCATGTTTGTCTCCTTGTGTGTGCGGGATTCGAGTCCCATATTTTTGCGGCGGAGCCGCAAATCAAAGCGCCCCGAAGGCCCTGACCAGAACCAGGGTGATGCTCGGGAACAGTACCAGGGCCGCGATGCGGATGAAGTCGGACGCCAGGAAAGGCATGACGCCCTTGAACGTTTCGGTCAGCGGCACATCCTTGGCCATGCGGTTGATGATGTAGACGTTCATACCCACGGGCGGATGCACCAGGCCGATTTCCACCACCATCAGGGCGAGAATGCCGAACCAGATGGATTTGTCTTCGAGCCCCATGCCCCAGAAATCCAGCCCCATGATCATGGGATAGAAAATGGGAATGGTCAGCAGGATCATGGCCAGCGAGTCCATGACGCAGCCCAGCAGGATGTAGACGATCAGAACCGCCACGATGATGAGGAACGGCGACAGCCCGCTGTGCTGAACCCAGTGGGCCAGCTCGGTCGGCATTTGCGACAGGGCCAACGCGACGTTCAGCATGTCGGCCCCCAGCAATACCAGGTAGATCATGGCCGTGGCCTGGGCGGCGCCCAGCGCGCTGGCCAGCAGCCCCTGCCAGCGCAGCCCGCCGGTCACCACCGCGATAATGCCGCAGGCCGCCGCGCCGATGGCCGCCGCCTCGGTGGGCGTGGCCCAGCCCGCGTAAATACCCACGATGACCACCACGAACACCGCCAGCACGGGGCCGACCTGGATCAGCGCCCTGATGCGCTCGGGCCAGGCGGCCCGCGGCCCGGCCGGCCCTTTCTCGGGATTTCGGCGCACAATGATTTGAATGACCACCATATAGCCCAGCATGGCCAGCACGCCGGGAATGACGGCGGCCATGAACAGCTTGCCGATGGATTCCTGGGTCAGGATGGCGTAGATGATGAGCGGCACCGAGGGCGGAATCATGATGCCCAGCGTGCCGCCCGCCGCGAGCGTACCCGTGGCCAGGCTGCCGGCATAGCCGTAGCGGCGCAATTCGGGCAGCACCACCTGCCCCATGGTGGCCGCAGTGGCCAGCGACGAGCCGCAGATGGCGCCGAACCCGGCGCAGGCGCCCACCGCAGCCATGGCGACTCCGCCCCGGCGATGCCCGATAAACGCACTGACGAAACGGAACAGGCTGCGGCTCAAGCCCCCATGGGTAGCGAACTGCCCCATAAGAAGGAACAAGGGAATCACCACCAGGTCGTAGTTCGACAGGCGCGCGTACGTCAGATTTTTCAAGGAAGCCAGAAGCGGCGTCCAGTTGCCGCCCGTCAAATAGACATAGCCTCCGGCCCCCGCCACGAACATCGAGATGCCGATGGGTATGCGTATGACCATGAGCGTGAGCAGCACCGCGAACATGATCAGGCCAACCGTAATTCCCGTCATGGCTGTCCCCCCGCCGCGTAAACATGGCTTACCTTGACATGCAGGAAGCACATGTACAGGCCGGCGATGGCCAGGAGTATGAAGCCGGGCACCATGGAGGCCTGCACCACCCAGATGGGCCAGGCCAGGATGGGCGAGGTTTCAGCGGCTTCGCGCAGAGACATGGCCCCCACCCAGCTGCGCCATGCGATCACCACGCCGAAAAGGCCGACCAGCAAAGAACCCAGGGCGTCGAGCCGGTGCACGGTTTGCGGCCTGGCGTGGGCGGTGAAGAAATCGACCTTGACGTCGCCGTTTTCAAGATGGCAGTAGGCAAAGAAAGTGGCCGAGGCAAAAGCGGCCACCATCATGAGGATTTCCATGTCGCCGGGCACCGGCATGGAAAACAGCTTGCGCCCGACAATGGAAATCAGGGACATGATGACCAGCGCCACGAAGGCCAGGCTGCCCACGGCAGCGAAGAACTTAGACACGGCCAGCAAGCGATGGCCGAACGGGCCGAACTGATCATGCAAGACAGACGCGGCGACGGCCTCGTCTTCCAGGGGGGATTGCATAGAGTCTCCAGGGATATATATTTTTATGGAGTGAATCGGGCATTCGGGGGGACGCCGGGGCGGGCGCGCCCCGGAACTCCGCCCGTATCCCGCCACCCTTTACCGCTTTTTCTTTACTTTCTTTCAGTACAGTGTGTCGTGCATGGATGCGTACCGCAATGTCGTTTTCGTACTAAACCATTATTAGCTTGGCTTATAGCGACGGGCCTGCGGAACCAGGAAAGCGCAATGAAAAAGAGCATCCACTACGCCAGCCTGCCAGCCAACGCGCAGCGTCAGAAGGGATAATGGCGCGGCGTCGTTTGCACCGTGATCCAGCGCAGCGTGGTAAAGGCCTCGATGCCCGCCATGCCGCCAAAGCGTCCGTAGCCGGAATCCTTGACGCCGCCGAAAGGCATTTGCGCCTCGTCGTGCACGGTTGGCCCATTGACATGGCATATGCCGGACTCGATGCGCTTGGCAACCTGCCATGCCCGGCCGACGTCGGTGCCGAACACCGCCGCCGAAAGCCCGTAGCTGGTGTCGTTGGCGGCCGCGACGGCTTCGTCCACGCCATTGACTCTAATGACGGGCTTGACCGGGCCGAAGCTTTCCTCGTGGTAGATGCGCATGTCGGAAGTCACGTGGTCGAGCAGCGTGGCGGGGAAAAGCGTGGAATCCGCCTTGCCGCCGCATATCAGCTTCGCCCCCTTGGCCAGGGCATCCTCGATGAGTTCGTTGCAGCGATTGACGATGCTGGCGTCCGCCACGGAGCCGAGCACCACGGGCCCCTTGCGGGGATCGCCCAGCGGCAGGGCCTTGGCCTTGGCGGCGAGCTTGTCGATGAAGGCGTCGGCGATTTTATTGTCGACGATGAGGCGCTCGGTGCTCATGCAGACCTGGCCGGAATTGGCGAATGCGCCAAAGGCGGCGCCGTTGACGGCTTCGTCGAGGTTGGCGTCGTCCAGGACCACGAAAGGCGCTTTGCCGCCCAGTTCCAGAATAACCGGCGTGAGGTACTTGGCGCAGGTCTGGGCGATGAGCTTGCCGACCCGGGTCGACCCGGTGAAGTTGACGCACCTGAGCATGGGATGCGAAACCATGGCTTCGACGACTTCCGCGGCATCGGCGGGCGCGTTCGTCACGAAGTTGACCACCCCTTCGGGGAAGCCGGCTTCCTTGAAGGCCTCGACGATGATCCCGTGAGTGGCCGGGCATAGCTCCGAGCCCTTGAATATGACCGTATTGCCGCAGGCCAGGGGCGTGGCGATGGCCCGTATGCCCAGGATGACCGGCGCGTTCCAGGGCGCGATGCCCAGGATGACGCCCGTGGGCTGGCGCACGGCAAGCGCCAGGTTGCCGGGCACGTCGGAGGGAATGACTTCGCCGCTGATACGGGTGGTGATGGCCGCGGCCTCGTGCAGCATGCCCGCCGCCAGATGAACATTGAACCCGGCCCAGGGCGCGGCGGCCCCGGTTTCCGACGCCATCGCGGCGATCAGCGCTTCCGCCTTGCCCTCGAGCGCATGCGCCGCCTTCGACAACAGCGCCCTGCGCTCGCCGGGAGTGGTTTCGGACCAGGCGGCGAACGCCGCGGCGGCCGCCTCGACCGCCGCCCTGGCGTCTTCCGGCGTGGCCGCCGGCGCGACAGTGGCAACGCTGCCGTCCAACGGATTGCAGCGTTCGAAAGTCTGCCCGTTGGATGCCTGCACGGACTTATTATTGATAAGCATGGAAATCTTGTTCATTACCTTCCTCCTTTAATGCATTTTGTGAATTCAGATCAGGCCACTTCCACCTCGACGAGCGTGGGCACGCTGGCGTTGAGCGCGCGATCGAGCGCGGCGCGCAGTTCCGCCGCGTCGGAAATCCGCTCGGCCTGGACCCCCATGCCCTTCGCCAGGGACACGAAGTCGATGTCGGGCAAATCGGTGCCGGTAAGCGGCGTGGCGGGGTCGTAGCCGAAGATCCCGGCGAACTCTCGCAGTGCCGCGTATTTGCGGTTATTGAGAATGACGAAAGCCATCGGCAGCTCGAACTGCGCGGCGCTCCAGAGCGCTTGTATGGAATACATGGCCGAGCCGTCGCCAATCAGGGCGATGACCTTGGACTCGGGCCTGGCCAGCGCCACCCCGACCGCAGCCGGCAGCCCGTAGCCCAGACCGCCGCTGCACATGGTGTAGAACGTTTCCGTCTCGTAGATAGGCAGGTAGTCGTGCATGGTCGACCGCGAGCTGGGTGCCTCTTCGACGATGATGCTGGAACGGCTCCGGGCCTGATCCAGGGTCTGCAATGCAAAGGCGACCGACATGCGCTCGCCGCGGCCGGGCATTTCGACGACAGGCTTGCGGGGCACGGGCGCCAGCGTGGCGCGCGCGGCGGGGCCGCCCAACGCAACGAGATCCCGGACACCCTGCTGAATGCTGCAAATAATGGAGACGCCGGCTGGCGCCCACGCGGCGACATTGGGATCCTCGGTTAGCTGGATCAGGCTTGCGCCTTCGGGCAGGTGGGGCCCCTTGCCGTCGATATGGTAGGTAAACACCGGCGCGCCGATGGCAAACACCAGGTCGTGCCCGTCCAGAATGCTGACGATACGCTCGCGTATCGCGGGCAGAAAGCCCCCGAACAAGCGGTGATCCTCGGGAAAACTGCAACGTCCCGACATCGGCGCCACGTAGACGCGCGCTTCGTGCAGCTCGGCCAGCTTCACCACATCGTCCCAGCCCTGGTCGCGATCCACCGCAGCCCCGACCACCAGCGCCGGGCGGCTGGCGCCGGCCAGATCCTTGGCGGCCTGGGCCAGCAAGGCAGCATCGGGACGGATGTTCCGGCTGACCTGATGCGGCGCCACTTTGTCTGTCATGACTTCCCAGTCGTCGGAAGGAATCGACACGAACACCGGCCCCCGGGGATGCGTCATGGCGATTTGATAGGCGCGGGCCAGGGCCAGCGGCACATCTTCGGGGCGGGCCGGCTCGATGCTCCATTTGACGTAGGGCTTGGGCAGCTCGGGGGCCTGCATGGATCCCAGGAACGGATCGTAGGGCAAAATGGGCCTGGCCTGCTGGCCCGCCGTGATGACCAGAGGCGTCTTGTTCTTGAACGCGGTAAAGATATTGCCCATGGCATGGCCCACCCCCGCCGCAGAGTGCAGGTTTATGAACGCCGCGTTATGCGTGGCCTGGGCATAGCCGTCGGCCATCCCCACCACCACCGACTCCTGCAGTCCCAATACGTACCGGAAGTCGTCGGGAAAATCGAAAAAGAAGGGAAGCTCGGTGGAGCCCGGGTTGCCGAATATCGAGGTCATGCCCAGGGAGCGGAGCAGGTCCAGGACCGCCTCGCGTACCGTGACCTGGCCCGAGTCGCGTGCGATGGATGAAGGTGTCGTCATGAAATGTCCTAGCCTTTGATTGCCGATGGTTCATTATGGTTGACGCACCATTATCTGGCTATAAAATAACTTTACTAATTGATTATTAGGTATGCGAATATGGTTCTGCCGGACCTGAATCTGCTGCGACTTTTCGAAGCCATTTATCGCCTGCGCAATGTCAGCCGGGCCGCCGAGGCGCTGCAGATGTCCCAGCCGGCCGCCAGCCAGGGGCTGACCCGGCTGAGGCTGGCTCTTGGCGATGCCCTTTTCGTGCGCGCCCCGGGCGGCATGCGGCCCACCCCAAGGGCGCACCGCCTGGCCAACGTCGTCCAGGCGGCCATCATCTCCATCGAGGGCGCGCTGAACGAAACCACGTCGTTCGACCCCGCCTCGGCGAAAATGACGGTGCGCATACACATGAGCGATATCGGGGAAGCCCGCCTGCTGCCAACCCTGATGACGGAACTGAGGCGGCTGGCTCCGGGCATAAAGGTGCAAACCTACCCGCTGGCGTACGAGCAGATCGTCAATGCGCTGGACACCGGCAAACTGGACTTTGCCTGCGGCTTTCTGCCGTCCATCATCGACACGCCCTGCATACCCTTGTTTCAGGAAAAATACGCGGTCGTCGTGCGGCGCGGCCACCCCCTGGAGCAGCACTTTCGCAAATTGCCGGCCCATTCGGCGACCCAGGCCCTGTCGCAACTCAATTACGTTGCCGTGCGATCACACCCCGAAACCGTGCGCATCCTTCAGCAACTGGGCCTGGAAGATCACCTGGTGCTTACCTCGGCGCACTTTCTGGCGCTGCCCGAAATCGTAAGGCATACCGACCTTGGGGTCATCATGCCCTGCGATATCGTGGAGCGCTTTTTTTCTTATGCGAACAAATACCATGTCCTGAAAGCCGAGCTGCCGCAAAACATCCTTACCGTGTCCGTGTACTGGAGCAGGCGCTTCGAGGCCGACCCGGTGCACCGGTGGCTGCGGGAGTTCATTGTCGAAACCTTCCAGCACCCCGATCTCAGGGGCTTGCGCGAAGCCCCCAAGTCGATGATTACAAGGGGCGCAGCCCCATGATCTCGCGGGCTTCGGCGGGCGTGGCCGGCTCGAAGCCCAGTTCACGGATAACGCGCACGAAACGCTCGACCAGCATGACGTTGGTGGCCAGCACGCCGTGCTCGTAGTACAGATTGTCTTCAAGGCCCACGCGGGCGTGGCCGCCCAGCAGCACGGCATGCACGGCGGCGGGCAATTGGGCCTGCCCGATGGCGCTGACGTTGAACACGGTGTCCTGCGGCAGGTGCTCGACCATCATTTGCAGGATCTTGGGGGTATAAGGCAGCGCTCCCTGGAAGGCATTGACACCCAGCACGATATTGATGAAGTAAGGCGCTTTGTCCAGCCCCTCTTTGATGGCGCCGCCAACATCCTTGATGATGTCTTCCAGACTGAAGACTTCCCACTCGGGCTTGATGCCGCGCTTCATCATTCCCTGAGCCAGCTTGCGGATGCGCGACGGCGTCGTGGGCACCAGGATTTCCTTGTCGCCGAACGAGGCGCAAATCGTCTGCGCATCGAGCGTGCACATTTCGGCGCCCGGCGCCTCCATGCCCTTGAGGCGCTGTTCGAAATTGATTTCCCACAGCCCGTTGTTGAGCTGATGGATCATGTCGCCATTGATGCCGCCGCCCGTGGAGTTGTTGAGCACGATATCGCACTTGGCGCGGATGAGTTCGTTCATCTGCGCGTACACCTTGGGATCGCAAGTGGCCTCGTCGTCGGCGGCTCGGCGGGCATGCAGGGCCACGACGCTGGCGCCGGCGTTGTAGCAGCGATAAACATCGTCGGCGATTTCCTGGGGCTGCGTCGGCAAATTGGGATTTTGCTTCTTGCTGGCCATCCCGCCCGTGGGGGCGACGGTGACGATGACTTTACGTGCGCTCATGAGTGTATCTCCTTGGTATGCATGGCTTGGCGACCATGACTCTTGGTTGCCGACGGCTTTGCCTGGTTATCGTAGCAATTAATCGCCCATCTGAATAATGGAATAACGCGCCTGGGCTATGAGCGCTATCCATGAATCCGTGTACTTATTCCTGAGTAGCCGCTTCGGGATGGAGCTGCTCATAGGCCGCCGCCAGCCCCGGATCGCGCTTGCGTATCTCGGCGTGATCGACCCGCCCGGTGCGAGTCATGTAGCTGTAGGCAAACTCCACGGGTGTCAGGCTGGGAACGAGCTCGTCCATTTTTTCGTACCAGGCGATGCTGGTGTTGGCGGCCGTCCATATTTTTTCCATGGGCGGCAGGCGCAGCTCTTGAAAACGCTGCAAGGCGGCCGGAATGTCGCCCCGCGTTTCCTTGAAGGCCTTGAAAAGCGCCACCGAATCCTCCATCGCCAGCCGCGTACCCGAGCCGATGGAAAAGTGCGCGGTGCGCAGGGCGTCGCCCAGCAAAACGATATTGTCCTTGCTCCAGCGTTCGTTCCAGATGACCGGGAAATTGCGCCAATACGAATGATTTGAAATGATCGGATGGCCTTCCAGCTCGTTGGCAAATACCTCTTCGCAATACTTGACGGTGTCTTCGGGGCTCATGGTTTCAAAGCCCGCGCGTTTCCAGGTGGCCTCTTCGACTTCCACCAGAAAAGTGCTCATGTCGGGTTTGTAGCGGTAGTGGTGCGCGCAGAACACGCCAGCGCCGGTCTCGCGAAAGGTCAGGGTCAGGCTGTTGAAGGCCTTGCTTGTGCCGTACCAGATGAACTTGTTGGGCCGCCAGTCGACGGTGGTGCCGAACACGGCTTCGTTCTCGCTGCGTATCCAGGACGACGCGCCGTTGGCGCCCACGATCAGATCGGCCTCGCCAAGCTGCTCCAGGTTGTTGATTTCGGTGCCGAACCTGATTTCGACCCCCAGCTGCTCGACATAGTCGTACAGCAGGGTCAGCAGTTCCAGGCGGCCAATCGAGGTAAACCCGTTGCCGGCCACCGGCACCCGCGTGTCGTTGTGGGCAATCGTGATCTCGGGCCAGTTTTCAAGATGCGGCGTCAGGTACTGGTACAAGGTTTCGTCGTCCGCCCTCAGAAACTCCAGCGCCCGGTCGGAAAACACCACGCCGAACCCGAAGGTCGCGCCGCGCGGGTTCCGCTCGAACACGGTGATTTCGTGCCGCGGATCATGCTGCTTCATGAGCGCCGCAAAATACAGCCCGCCGGGCCCCGCCCCGATAATCTTGATCTTCATGAGTCCTTCCCGCTCGTCGTGCATGGCTTGCGGCCACCCACGGTTTTATTCAAAAAAGAATTCCGGTCAACCGTCATTGCATGATACGCGGCAAACACCGGCCCGAATAATGCTTACCCTATATAGTCGTTATGCAGATTCCGTTCAAGCTAAAGCCTTGGTATGCGTATTTACGCCAACAGCCATTCGAAGCGCCCATGAAAAAAGGCGGCTTGCGCCGCCCCTTTCTCCAGCCCGAACCCTGACCTTACTTCAGGGGGCAGGCTCCCACGTAGACATCCTGCCTATCCTTCAACGGCGTGGCGACGTACTGGGGAACGATCTTGTCGCCTTGCCTCACGTATTTGAAGGCGTAGTAATTTTGTATGGGCATGTTGTTGCGATTGAACTTGAACGGCCCGCGCACCGACTCGAAGCTTTCGCCCGCGGCCTTGACCGCCGCCGCCAGCTTCGCCTTGTCGTGAAGGTCCGGGCCCATCGCGCCAAAAGCCGTCTTCAGGATATTGGCGGCATCGTACCCGGCCGCCGCGTAATAGCTGGGCAGGCGCTTGTATTTCTGCTGGAAGGCGGCGACGAATTTCTTATTGGCGGGATTGTCCAGCGCGGCATCCCACATAGCCCCCGCCGTAACCCCGACCGCCGCGTCGCCGATGGCGGGCAAGGTGGTCGGGTCTACCATGAACACCGAAAACACAGGCATTGCGGGCAGGACGCCGGCCTGCTTCAACTGCTTGGCAAAGTTTATGCCCATGCCGCCCGGGTAGAACACGAAAACCGCGTCCGGCTTGTCGGCCTGGATCTGGGTGATTTCCGTTGAATAGTCCGCTTGGCCGATCTGGGTATAGACCTCGTCGACCACCTTGCCCTTGTAGAAGCGCTTGAAGCCGGTCAGCATGTCCTTGCCCGCCTGGTAATTGGGCGCACCCAGGAACACCCTTTTATAGCCTTGTTCCTGCGCCAGTTTTCCCATGGCCTCGGACGGCCCGTCGGACTGCCAGGCCGCCACGAACAGGTTGGGCGAACATTGGGCGCCGGCAATGCTCGCGGGCCCGGCGTTGGTGGCAATGGCGACCGTTCCCGACTCGACGATGCGCGGCCGGGCCGCCATGAGGACATTGGTGGCGCTTAGCCCGACGATGGCATCGACACGATCCCTTTCAATGAACTTGCGGGTGATCTGCGCACCCAACTCGGGCTTGATCTGGTCGTCCTCCTTGAGCACGGTGACGGGTTCGCCGCCCATCTTGCCGCCCGCCATCTCGACGCCCAGCATGAAGCCGTCGTATTGATCCTGGCCCAGCACGCCCTGGGGACCCGACAACGGGCCCATGAAACCGATCTTCACCTCGGCCAACGCGCCCTGCGACGCCAACACCATCAGACCCGCAAGCAGGCTTGCCGCATGGGTTCTCCTCATGACTCAGCTCCTTGTATGATTTTTCTGAAAACGGCCAGCCGGCGCGGGGCGCGGGGGTTGCGCCCTGCTCCGCCGAACTGCGCCAAACATCAGCCTTTCATGCTAAAGAGAGCAGATATCAAGTCAATAAAAATCCGGATATAACAGTTAACCGGCATTTGAATAACCGGGCTGGCGGCGGTGCCGCGCCGCCGCACACGGCTCTAGGACATGGTGCACTGCTTCGCGTAGGGATCCGCGTAGTCCTTCAAGACATCGGGGGCGACCATCTCGTAGGCGATGTGGCCCGCCGCGTCCTTGGCGATGCGGAAGATGTGATAGCTTTGCACCGGGTAGTTGTTGTTGCCGAAGCGGAATGCCCCGCGCACGGAATCGAACTTGGCGCTCTTGATGGCTTTGGAAAGCGCCTTGTGGTCCGATACCTTGCCGTCCAAGGAGGCAATCGCGGCATTGAGCATGACGGCCGCGTCGTAGCTGAACGCCGCATAGGCCGACGGCGAACGCTTGTACTTGGCCTTGAACGCCGCCACGAACTGGCGCGACTGCGCATTGGCCATGCCCGGCGTCCAGGTGTCGCCCGCCACGGCGCCGACGGCGGCATCGCCCATGGCGTCGGCCGACGCCCCTTCGATCGAGTTCGCGGAATAAAGCGGATATTTTTCGCCAAGCCCCGCCTGCTTGTACTGGCGCACAAAACTCACGGCCAAGGCGCCCGGATAGAAAATGAAAACGGCTTCTGGCTTGGAGGCGTTGACTTGCGTGAGCTCCGCCGAGAAATCCAGCTGGCTCAGCGGCGTGTAGATTTCGTTGACGACTTCGCCTTTGTAGGCCCGTTTGAGCCCCGCTATCTTGTCCTTGCCGCCCACGAAGTTGGGCGTAAGCGTGCTGATGCGCTTGAATCCTTTGTCGTTCATGTACTTGCCCACGGCTTCGGCCGGCACATCGCTTTGCCATGACGTAATGAACAGATTCGGCTTGCACTGCGCGCCGGCCGTGGGCGACGGGCCCGACACCGTGCCCACGAAGGGCACGTCGGTATTGGCGATCTTGGGCTGCAGCGACATCAGGATATTGGCGAAGGTCAGTCCGACCACCACATCGACCTTCTCGCGCTCGAGCAGCTTGGACAAGGAATTCTGCGCCACCTCGGGCTTTTGCTGATCGTCCTCGACAAGCACCGTTGCTTTCACGCCTCCGAGCTTGCCCGAGAACTGCTCGACCGCCAGGTTGAACCCGTCCAGCTGGTCCTGCCCCACGGCGGCGGACGGCCCCGACAACGTACCCAGAAAACCCACCTTGACGTCGGCCGCCGCCATCGACGGCCATGCGGACGCCAGCATCAACGCCACGGTCGCAAAACCAAATTCCTTATTCATCATTTTGTCCCCCTTTTCGTTTTCGTATGAAACTGATTGATGTTGCTCAGACAATGCGGGTTTCCAGCACACCCAGGCCATGGATGCCCACTTTCACAACATCGCCGCGTTTGAGAAACACGCCGGATTCCATGCCCACCCCAGCAGGCGTGCCGGTAAGCAATATGTCGCCAGGCAGCAAGTCGAGCCGGTGGCTTAAATAGCTGATCTGATCGGCCACGCCATACATGTGATTGCTGGTGTTCGAATCCTGCTTGAGTTCACCATTGAGCCAAAGCCGGATGCCCAGGTTCTCGGGCGAGCCGACGAATTCCGCCGGGGTGATCCAGGGCCCCATGGGGCAAGAGCCCGTGAAGCATTTATGGCCTATCCAGTCGAACCGGAACGGCGAGCTGGCGTCGACCTTGTCGCGCTTCAGGTTGTCGCGAGCCGACAGGTCGTTTGCGCAGGAATACCCCGCCACATGGTCCAGCGCCTGTTCAACCGGGACCCGCGATGCCCGCCGGCCAATGACCACGGCCAGCTCGGCCTCCCAGTCCAGCATGTGCGTGTGCTCGGGATAGGGCACGCCCTGTCCATGGCCGGCCAGCGTCGCCTGCCCGGCCTTGATGAAGTGCCAGGGCGCGATGCCCTCCGACTTGGGGTCCAGCACCAGTTTCATATTGAGCGCGCGGCCCATGGCCTCGACGTGATCCCGGTAATTGGCGCCGGCCGCGTAGATGGTGCCGCAACGGGTCTGTGGCGACAGGAACTGGATGCCGGAGGACTCCAGCGCCGCGGCATCGCGGGCGCCTGCCGCAATATCGGCCGCCAGCCGGCCAAGAACCTTGCGGGCTTCGTCCCAATCCAGCAGCAAGTCGTCGACGCAGCGCCAATGCGCATGATCGGGCCCCAGCAGGCGCCGCAGATCGTACAAGGCTTCATTGACTGCAATGCCTGGGCGCGCGCCGCCCCCACGCTCACGATACGTGAACATCCGATACATCATAGGAAGAATTCCTGTCAGGTTAACGAAGCAGATAGGACTGGTCGGAGAAACGCAGCGACACGGTGACGCCGCCCTCCATCAATACCCATTTCTTGATTTCGACCGTGTAAACGCCTTCACGGATGAACGGATCGCCGGCGAGAATCTCGCGCACCTCGGACTCGGAGGCAGCGCGAAAAATAGACATGCCCCCCAAGGCGCCAGGCGTCCCGCCTTCGCCGACGAACGGCCCGGAGGCGAACAATTCGCCACGCTGCTCGCATTGAGCCGCCCACTGGAGATGCGGCGTCAGCACTTCGGTGAACCGGGAAAGATCCGCGGGAACCCGCAAGGCCACGAACAGCGGCTTGCCCAGCATCCTGGCCATCATGGCTTGAGCATCGACGGGAAGACTCATGTCAAGGCTCCTCGAAATTGACAATGAAATCGGGCGGCGGCGGCGAGCTGGCCCAAACGGCGGTCAGTTCGTCGGGCGGCACATTGAACGGCACCCAGCCGCTGTCGTCTTCCGGGATGACGTCGATATCCCAGAAATACTCGGCCAGACTGCCCCAGGGATCGCGGATGTAATGGAAATAATTCGAACCGGCCACATGGCGGCCCAACCCGAACCCGTCCTTATAGCCCGCGCGCAGCAACGTCTGGGCTCCGACCTCGATTTCGTCCAGATCCGACACTTCGAAGCTCATGTGATGCAAGCCGGTATGCGTGCTTTTGGCAAGCCCCACCACGTGGTGATCTCCACCGCCCGAGCCGCGCAAAAAGGCAATGAGGTCGAAGGCCCGGTCTGAAACCTTCATACCCAGCACATCGGTATAGAACGCCACCGACGCATCGACATCTGGCGTGAATTTGATGAGATGCCCAAGACGCAGCGGCACCGCCTTCTTGTGGCGGGTGGCGGGCACGCAGGCCCGTCCGACCCGGCGGTATCGGCCATGGGCGTTGATCTCGGGCGGCAGGCTGCCCGTTGCGGGGGCCGGCTCGGCCACCTGCACATTGAGCCAGTCGCCATGCGGATCCTGGAACCAGATGCCGCCGAAAGGTACATCGAAAGGCGGCGAAGCAACCGGAACCGCCGACTTCTCCAGCCTGCGCCGAAGTTCGGCCATGCCGGATTCGTTGGTGCCCAACGAGACATAGGCCAGCTTCTTTTTGGTGCCGGGCATGAGCCGAACCTGATCCTGCGCCCGGCCGGGACAGCGGAACACCAAGTCGCTGCCGGAGGCACGCGCCTGCAATCCGAACAACTCGTAGAAGGCGCGCCCCACTTCCAGATCCGGAACGACGATGCCGACATGCAAAAGCGAACGTATCATGACTACCCTTTCAATGACTTGATGCAAAGCGTGTCGCAGAGGCCGCGCAACGTGCCAGGCCGCCGCGCATGGCTTCAGCGGAATAAAAATTCAAGACCTGGAATCGGCCTCGATGAGCTTGATCACCGCCGCGATATCCTCGCCGCCCATGCCGCTGGCAAGCGCGCGTTCGAAGTACGGCGTGGAAACCGAGAACAAGGGCGTTGCGCAGCCCAGCTCGTCGGCCATGGCGCGGCCCAGCTTCAGGTATTTTTCCAGCGTGTTGAACGGTCCCGGCGCCGGCGAGAATTTCCGGGCGGCCATCAGCGGCGCCCTCACACCGAACATGGCGGAGCCGCCCGCCCCTTTCTGGATGACCTCGGCGACCAATTGCGGATCGAAGCCCGCCCGGACGCCAAGGTTCATAGCCTCGGCCGCGGCCAGGGTATGGATGGACAACAGATAATTGGCGATGAGCTTCATGGCGACGGCGGAACCATATTCGCCCAATTGGAAAACGGCGGGAGTAATGGCTTCGAGCAACGGCAGACACGACTGGAACACCTTGGGGTCGCCGCCGGCGTAGATGGCGGCCTTGCGGCTGACCACCATGGGCGGGGAACCGCTGATCTCGGCCTCCAGAGCCCGCGCCCCCTTGGCGGCGATCTTGGCCGCCTGCTCCAGCTTGAAGGCCTTTCGGTAGGTGCCCATCTCGATCACGGTATGGTCGTCGGTAAGCACCTGCAATATGCCGTCGCGGCCCTCCAGGACTTCGAGTTCGGCGTCTTCGCCGGGCAGGCACAGCAAAATCACCGAGGCCGCGCGAGCCACCTCTGCGGGCGACTCCAGGGCCTTGCCGCCCTGGCGCACGAACTCTTCGCGGTCATGGCGCCGAAAACCCACTACCGGGAAGCCCGCCTGCATAAGATTGACGGCAACCGGCAGGCCGAGCTGCCCGATGCCTATCATCCCCACGGTTTGATTCTGTCTGGCCACAAAACCTCCTGCGCGATCTGTTTTTTCAATTCTATCGAGCACGCCATCGTTAAACCATGGCAATTCATTAATAACAATGTATTAATGAGATTTATACTTTTGGGGAAACCGCACCTTCGCAGGCGGCGAAGATCAGTTCGCGCAGCCATATATTGGCGGGATCCCGGTGGAATCTGTCGTGCCAGTACAGGGCGATTTCAAACGACGGCAGATCCAGCGGCATGGGCTTGATGGCCAGTGGATAGTGCTCGGAGAGCTTCAGCGCGAGCTCTACCGGCGCGCACCACACCAGATCGGAGGAGATGATGAGGTGCGGGGCGGACAAGTACTGCGGCAAGCGTATTTTGATCTGGTTGCGCGCGCCGGCATCGACAAGCGCCCTTTCGATGATAAGGTGGCCGCTGCCCGAATACTCGACCAGCAGGTGATCGAGGGTGCGCAGCATGTCGTAGGTCAACTTGCGGCGGGCAAGCGGGTGCTGCGCGCGCATGACGCACACATAGTGCTGCATGAAGAGCGGCCGGCGATGGATGGAGGTTTCCAGCGACGGCAGGAAGCCCAGCGCCAGATCCATGCGCCCGCTGGCCAGGCCCGCAAGGGTGTCCTCGATGGATTGAAAGGCGGTGCGAAGGCGCACCGACGGAGCCTGCCTGGCCACCTCGTGGAATATCCTGGGCAGGCACACCACCTCGCCCACATCCCGCGTGCGTATGGTGAACTGGCGTCGCGATGTCTCCGGATCGAACGGGGTATGCGTGTTGGAGGCCGTGCGTATCATGGCCAGCGCCGTCAGCAACTGGTGCGAAGCGCCCACCGCGTAGGGCGTGGGCTCCATGCGGCGCCCCACCTGCGTGAACAGCTTGTCGTTGTGTTCCAGCCTTAATCGTTTCAGGGCGCTGCTGACCGCCGCCTGGGTCAGCCCGAGGTTCTCGGCGGCCAGCGTCACCGAGCGGTCGCGCCACATGGCCTCGAAGACATACAGAAGATTGAGATCTTTCATTCATGCTCCGCCGATGGGCGCTGCCGGCTCCGCGCCCATGGCCACGCTCCGTTCAAGGCACCGGCCGGGTGCGGCGCAACCGCCTTGCGCGTCCGGCGCCGTGGAGTCTACACACCCAGATACTGATGCACGATGCGATCGTCGCCGCGCAGGTCGTCGGAACTGCCGTCCCACACCACCTTGCCCTTTTCAAGCACGTAGTGGCGGTCGGCGAACTCGAGCAGGGCGCCCACGTTCTTGTCGATGACGATCTGCGAGAGGCCTTCGGCCTTGAGCGCGGTAAGTGCCTGCCAGATTTCCGCGCGGATCAGGGGAGCCAGGCCCTCGGTGGCCTCGTCCAGCACCAGCAGGCGCGGATTGGTCATGAGCGCGCGGCCGATGGCCAGCATCTGCTGCTCGCCCCCCGATAATTGGGAACCCAGATTCGAGCTGCGCTCTTTGAGTCGGGGGAAAAACTGGTACACACGCTGCAGCGTCCAGGGCTGGCCCTTGCCGCCATGGCCGGCCGCCCTTGCGGTTGCCACCAGGTTTTCCTCGACCGACAGATTGGGAAACACCTGGCGGCCCTCGGGCACCAGGCCCAGCCCAAGCCGGGCGATACTGTACGACGGCAGGGCGCTGGTGATCTTGCCGTCGAAGGAAATTTCGCCTTGCCCCACGGGAAGCAGCCCGAACAGGCATTTGATGGTGGTGGAGCGGCCCATGCCATTGCGGCCCAGCAAGGTCACCACCTGCCCTTCATTGACCTGGAACGATACGCCGAACAAGGCCTGGGCATGGCCGTACGACGCATGGAGATTACGGACTTCGAGTAATGCAGTCATGATCTTTACCTTACGCTTTGGCTTCGTCGCCAAGGTATACAGCCCGAACCTCGGGGTTGTTGCGGATTTCATCGGGCGTGCCGGAAATCACGGCCTTGCCGTACACCAGAACGGTGATCCGGTCGGCCAGCGCGAACACCGCATCCATATCGTGTTCGATCAGCAATATGGAGTAGGTTCCCTTCAGCCGCTTCAGCAGCTCGACCACGCCGGCCGACTCCTGCACGCTCATGCCCGCCATGGGCTCGTCCAGCAGCAAGGCCTTGGGCTGCGCGGCCAGGGCCATGGCCAGCTCCAGCTGGCGCCGCTCGCCATAGGCCAGCTCGGCGGCCAGGACGTCGGCCCGGGGCAGCATGGTGGTAACGCCAAGGGCTTCGCGCGCAATGGCGACCAGGTCCTCGCGCCCCAGCATGGGTTTCCAGAAGCGGAAGGCGTGCTCTTTGGCGCCCATGGCCGCAAAAACCGTGTTCTCCAGAACCGTGAAGCCCTCGAAAATGGAGGTGATTTGATAAGACCGCAGCAAGCCTTTGCGCGCGCGTTCATGGATGGGCAGGGCCGTGATGCGTTTATTCATGAACTGCACCTCGCCCGAGTCGGCGCGCAGTTCGCCCGACAACTGGTTGATGAGCGTGGTCTTGCCCGCACCATTGGGGCCGATGATGGCGTGCAGCTCGCCGGGGCGCACGTCGATGGAAACCGCGTCGGTAACCAGCAGCCCTCCATAGCGCTTGGTGAGGGATTCCGTTTTTAATAGAAACTCGCTCATGACGCCGACTCCTTTTTGACCGCCGGCGCCTTGCCGCGCCAGGCTCCGCCGCGCGACGACAGCAAGCCGACCAGCCCCGCCTTGCCCACTAGCCCGATGACCACGATGGCCAGGCCGAATATTGCCATCCAATGGTCGGTGATGGACTTCATGACTTCTTCCAGCCCCAGGAAAGCGATGGCGCCCAGCATGGGCCCGAAAACCGTGCCGATTCCACCCAGCACTACCATGACCACCAGGTCGCCGGAAACGACCCAGGAAAGCGTGCTGGGCGAGGCAAAGGCGGTAAGATTGGCCAGCAGCAGGCCCGCCACACCGCACAGCATGGCCGACAGCACGTAAGACATGAGCAGGTACTTGCGCGCCGGGAAACCCACGGCATTGACACGCCGGGCGTTTTGCCGGGCGCCGCGCAGCACCATGCCGAACGGCGCGACGCGCACGCGGGCCATCCACCACGTAGCCAAAGCCAGCACCAGGAATGCGGCGATATACACCGTGTAGGTGTCGCCAAGATCCAGGCCGAAGAAGTGGCTGGTGTTGCTGACGCTGGTGCCGTCGTCGCCCCCGTACTGCTTGAGGCTGACGAACAGAAAATACCCCATCTGGGCAAAGGCCAGCGTAATCATGATGAAGCCGATGCCGGTGGTGCGCAGGCTGATGGCGCCGGTAATGTACCCGACGATGCCGCAGGCTACGATGGTGGCCAGCAGATGCACCCAGCCGCTGTCGATGCCGTAGAAGCTCGGCAGCGCCACACTATAGGCGCCAAGACCGAAGAACAGCGCGTGCCCGAGGCTGATAAGCCCGCCATAGCCCAGCGCCAGGTTGAGCGCCAGCGCCGCAATGGCATAGATGATCATGCGCGCAAAGAACGCCACGTAGAACGACTGGTCCATCCAGTAGCCCCATACCGGCACCAGGGCCAGCAGTACGAAGATCGCCAGCGGCACGATACGGCCGGCATCCCACTTTATGCTTCCTGGCTGCATTATTTGCCCCCCGCGAACAGGCCTTGGGGACGGATGGCCAGCACCACCGCCATCAGCACGTAGATAAGCATGGAGGCAATGGCCGGGCCCGCCGCGTTGGCGAGGTCGCGCGCCATGAACTGGTGCAGCATGATGGGCAGGAAGGCCCGCCCCAGCGTGTCGGCCACGCCCACGACCAGCGCCGCGTAGAAGGCGCCGCTGACCGACCCGATGCCGCCGATGACGATGACCACCAGGGTGGTGATGAGCACGGGCTCGCCCATGCCCGACTGCACCGAGAGAATGGGGCCGGCGATGGCGCCCGCCAGCCCGGCCAGCATGGCGCCCAGCGCAAACAGCAAGGCATTGAGCAGTTTTATATTGACGCCCAGCGCGCCGACCATTTGCGGGTTCACGGATCCCGCGCGTATCAGCATGCCAAGCCGCGTCTTATGGATGAGCCAATGCGCGCCGATGGCCACCAGCAAGCCCACCACGATGATGGCCACGCGATAGGCGGGGTAGGTCATGCCGAGGATGCTGACGGTGCTGTCCAGCCACGACGGCACGGGCAGGAACAAGGGTTGCGAGCCCCAGATGATTTGCACCATTTCATTGAAGAACAACACCAGGCCGAAGGTGACCAGGACGTGATCCAGATGGTCGCGCCGGTACAGGCGCGAAACCGCGGTGCGTTCGAGCACCACGCCCACCGCCAGGCAGCCGACCAGGGCGGCCAGCACCGCCAGTATGAATGAATTGGTGTGCCGGAAAACGGTGGCCGCGAAATACGCGCCCAGCATGTACAAGGAACCATGAGCCAGATTGACGAAACTCATGATGCCGAACACCAGCGTCAGCCCAGCGGCCAACAGAAACAGCAATACGCCGTACTGCAGGCCGTTGAGCAGTTGCGACAGGATCAACGTTAGACCCATGGACTACCCTCCTCGGTTGTGTCTTTGCTTCTTTGTCTTTGATTCTTCCGGGCCGGTTTTTCTTTTATGCCCGGCCTTTATTTCCATAACCCACCATACTAAAGGACGCCGGCCTCAAGTCAATAAGAATCGAGGCATGGTGGCTAATCGGGCCATGGATAACCGCCCCCTCCCGGGTAATCCCCAATAAGAGAAGAGGCGCGGCAAGCCGAGGTCAGGCTTCGTCCAGCTCCACCCAGACCCGGCCATCCTCGATCTTCAGGGGATAGCTGCGGATGTCCTCGGTAAGAGGCTCGCACAGCGCCTTGCCGTCGCGCACGTCGAAGCGGCCCTGGTGCAGCGGGCATTCGATTTCGAAACCTTCCAGGAAGCCGTCGCAAAGCCGCGCATGGCCGTGCGTACAGATATTGTCGGTGGCGAAGAATTCGCCTTCCACGCTGTAGATGGCCAATTGCCTGCCGCCGGCATCCACGCCGATGACGTCGTCCTCGGGCACGTCTTCGGAAGCCAGTACGTCTATCCAGTTTTTCGTCATGCTGCCGCCTCGTTCAAATAGGGTAAATAATGGAGTTGGGGATCATCTCGGAGTCGTAGATGCAAAAGCGCGACTCGAACTTCATGCCCTCTTGCCCGACCCGGATCCTGTCCAGGTAGCGGCCCACGTTGAATACGGTGGACTCGCCATCGAGCTTGGTGCGGAACACGGCATAGTTGGCCTCGGCCTGGATGATGCCGCCCTCGTGGGAAACGACGCGGGGCGCGCCGACGACGTGGCGCTGGTAGTAGGGATCGTGAAACAGGGTTTCGCGTATGCCGTAGGCCCTGTCCTTGAGCATGTTGCGGCTGATGAACCACATGGTGGACAAGGGGAAGCCGCGTTCGTGGTTTTCGCGCGGCTGCACCTTGTATTCGCAGTCCTCCACGAAGAAATCCGCCCATTTTTCCCAATCGTAGGCATCCACCGCCGCCGCATAGTCCGAATACAGCGTCGTCAAGTCGAAATAGGTTTGAAAGTCCATTTTTTAGATCTCCATGACTTTGCGCCAGTAGTTGTACATGCCGCGTATCAGTGTTTCGGTCACCATGTGGTCGGTGTCTTCGACGCCGTAGCCGCCCAGCTCGGCCACCGCGCGATGGTAGGGTTTTTGCTCGAACCCGTGCTGCGAGAATTCGATGACTTCGCCGTCGTCGGCCGACACGAAGCCGGCCGGGCCGAACAGATTGGCCTGCACCAGGCGGCGCTGCGTCATTTCGGGCGTATCGTCCTCGAAACCGAAATGCGTCCAGACGAAATCGAAGGTGCCATTGCCGTTGGGCTGGATGTGGCGGGTGGAAACACTGTTGACCTGCTGCTGGAAGATGACGCTGGGGAATACGGTGAGCATGACGGCCGTGGGCTCGCCCCACCAGTCTTCGTGCACAATGTCGAGCAGCCGTTTGTCCTGGATTTCCATGCTTTCCTTGAAGCTGGTGACGCCGCTGGTCACTTCGTTCTTCTGGCCGCTGTTGCCGCGCGTGGAAATCATGGCCGCGTGGCGGAACTGCTCGTCCATGCGCAGGGCCGACTTGTTATCGGCGCGCCACAGGCCGTAGGTGATGAACCAGGTATGCAGCAGCCCAGGATGGTAGGGGTCCTTGATGTTCTCTTGCATGAGCTTCCAGTTGCCCGGAATGCGCTGGCGGTTGTAGCCCAGTATGGTCAGCTTGCGCCCGTTGAAAAGGCGATCGAAATAGCCCAGGATCTCGGGACCGAGATAGTCCTCGAAGCTTTGCACGTCGTGGTCGAACGAGGCGAACACCACGCCGCCCCGCGTGGCGACCTTCAGCTTGTTCAGGCCGTTCTCGCTGGTCTTGAATTCCTTGGGCATGCCGCCGTTGACCTTGCCGTTCTGCTTGACCCCGCGCAAGAACGGCACACCCTGCAGGTCGCCCTTCAGGCTGTAGTTCCACTGATGGTACGGACAGACCAGCTCTTTCTTGTTGCCGGTGCGCGCGCGGCAGAACTGCATGCCCCGATGCGCGCAGACGTTCTCGACGACATTGATGCCGCCATCCATGTCGCGCGTCAAGATGACCGAACGCTCGCCGATGACGGTGCGCTTGAAGTCGCCGGGGTTCGGGACTTCGGCCTCGAGGCCCACATAGCACCAGTGCCCGTGGTAGAAGAGCCGCTCCAGCTCTTTTTTATAGACGTCGTGGTCGGTATAGGCCCAGAACGGGATCCGGCTTGTGCCTTCGGCCTGCCACTGGGGGTTCGTGGGAAAAACAACAGGAATGTCACCCATGACTCGTCTCCTTGTTCAAACTATTGATGGCCCCGCGGGGCGCAATTTCCATGATTTCCATGCATCGGACGGCGTCGCGCGGCGCTGCCCGGCTTTCTTGCTACGTGCCGCTGGCGTAGAACGCATCGGCATATATGTGCTCGGCAGGCAGGCCCTTGCCGGTCAGCAGCAGGCTGGCCGCCTCCACCATGGGAGGAGCGCCGCAGACATAGGCGCGAAAGCCTTCGAGGCTTTGCCAGTCTTGCGCCACGGCATCGGTAACCAGCCCTGTGCGCAGGCCCGCGCCGGCCGGCCCGGACGCCACCACGATATGGACGCGAACGTTGCGATGCGCCTTGGCAATCTGTTCCAGCACGTCGGCTTTGTAAATATCATCCTCCGAACGCACGCCGAAATAAATATGAATAGGGTTTTCCATGCCTTCGGCAAGCGCGCCGCGCACGATCGACAGCACCGGGGCAAGGCCCGTGCCGCCGGCGATGCACAAGATTGGCCCTTCGTGCTTGCGGCGCAGATACGCCGTGCCCAGCGGGCCGCTGACGCGCACCGCATCGCCTTCCTTGAGTTCGCTGTTCACATAGCCGCTGACACGCCCATTGGGCACCACGCGGACATGGAACTCCAGTTCGCCGTCCTCGGCCAGGCCGGCCATGGAATAGGGGCGGATGTGTTCAGGGCTGAATTGCAGCGTGGCGTACTGGCCGGGCGAGTACTCAAGAGGCTTGGCGGGCTTGAGACGCACGCACTTGATGTCGTGGGTCATGTCCTGCACGGACACCACCTTGGCCTTGATGATGCGCGCCGGATGCGTGACCACCTCGTCGGGCTCGGGGATTTCCACCGTACAGGCCCCGGTAAGCACACTCATGCACGCCAGCACGTAGCCGCCGTCGTTCAGGCCGGTGCGCTTGATTTCGCGGCCCGACTCAAGCACTTCGCCATCGACGACCTTGCAGCGGCAGGTGCCGCAGCGGCCCGCCATGCAACTGTACGAAATAGGCACGTCGTTGGAGCGCAGAACCTCCAGCAGATTGGCGCCGGCCTCGACCATCAACGTCTGATCCAAAGGCTGTACTAGTAATTCCATGACTCGTCTCGTGTTTTATGCATCCGCGCATCGTTCGCCGGCGCGGCTGCGATCCATAAAAACTTGAATCGCGTTCAGTATAGGCACGGGATTAAAATAGATAAATAGAATATGATGAATTAACTGTATAGATTTCCTGAATATCATTATTCCGGACGGCCTCCATGGACCTCAAAGACATCGACCTGAACCTCATGGTCATCTACCACCATTTGCTGACCGAGCGCAGCGTCTCGGGCGCCGCCGAAAAGCTGGGGCTCACCCAGCCCACGGTCAGCAATGCGCTCAAGCGGCTGCGCATCCTGCTGGGCGACGAGCTGTTCCTGCGCACCTCGCGGGGCATGGAACCCACTCCGTACGCCATCCAGCTTGCCGAGCCCATTGCCTACGCGCTCAGCACCCTGCACAACACACTCAACCAGCAAACGGTGTTCGACCCGTCCACCAGCAAGCGCAAGTTCATCCTGGGCATGACCGACCTGGGCGAGATCGAGCTGCTGCCCAAGCTCATGAATCTTCTGGAGGAAATCGCTCCGGGCGTCACGCTGAGCACCGTGCGCAACAGCTCCGACAACCTGCGCGACGAAATGGAAACAGGCCGCGTGGATCTGGCCATCGGCCTGCTGCCCCAGCTTAAAACAGGCTTTTTCCAGCAAAGGCTGTTCATGCAAAGCTATGTCTGCCTGTTCCGCAAAGAGCACCCATTAAGCAGGCACAAAGGAAAGATCACCCAGCGCCAGTTCTTCGACGCGGATCATGTGGTCGTGGTTTCCACCGGAACGGGCCATGCGCACGTAGACGAAATCATCGAAAGCAAAGGGTCGAAAAGGCGGGTGCGCTTGCTGGTACCACATTTCGTGGCCGTGGGACATATTCTGGCGACCTCAGACATGATCGCCACCGTGCCCGAACGCTACGCCCGACGCTACGCCGAGCCCTTCAATCTAAGCTACGTCAGCCACCCGATTGCCCTGCCCAAGATCGGCATCAACCTGTTCTGGCACGCCAAGTACCACAAGGAGCCGGGCAATCAGTGGCTGCGCAACGTCATCTTCAACCTGTTTTCGACCTCGTTAAATTAGGGCCTGTTAACACGCGGCCTGAGCGGACGCCGGCGTGAACGGAAGGGAAGTTGCGGGCCCTCCCGGAAACCCTGGCCGCCCTCGGGGCGGCAGCCAGCACCGCCTCGTCACGGCAACGGGCATTGCCCGTGATACGCATCCTGGTAGCTCTTGAACGGCGTGGCGATGGTCTTCAGGTTCAACCGCCCCTGCCCGTCCTTGACCACCTCCATGATGTGCATGCCCTGGATGGGGAAATGGTTGTTGCCGAACTTGAAGTCGCCGCGCACCGATTTGAAATCCGCCGCCTTCAGCGCCGCCATGAAGGCCGGCTTGTCGCCGACCTTGCCATCGACCTTGGCAATGGCCGAATCCAGCAGCAGCGCCGCGTCATAGCTTTGCGCCGCATAGTTCGAGGGAACGCGCTTGTACTTGGCTTCGAAATCCTTGACGAACTTGCGGCTTTGCGGGTTGTCGAAATCGGGCGCCCAGAAGCCGCCGCTTATGATTCCCATGGCCGAGTCGCCGATGGCCGGCAACGACAGCGCATCCACCACGAACGTCGTCAACAAAGGCTGCTTGCCGCTCAATCCGGCCTGGGCATACTGCTTGGCAAACGCAATACCCATCCCGCCGGGGAAAAACGCGAACACTGCGTCGGGCTCGACTGCCGTGACCTTTGACAGCTCGGAAGAAAAATCCATTTGCTTCAGCGAGGTGTACAGCTCGTCGGCCAGCGGCTCTTTGTAATAGCGCTTGAAGCCGTTGACGATATCCTTGCCGGCCTGGTAATTGGGCGCCAGAACCACGACCTTCTTATAGCCTTTCTCCTGGGCGTACTTGCCCACCGCCTCGGCGGCCTGGTCTCCCTGCCACGAAGTAATGAACTGGTACGGCGAGCACTGCTTGCCCGCTATCTGCGATGGCCCGGCATTCGACCCCACAAGAAACACCTCGTGATCGGTCACGTACTTGTGGATGGCCATCATCACGTTCGAGAACGACACCCCCGTGATGATGGGCACTTTTTCTTTTTCAACCAGGCTACGCGCCGCCTGCCTGGCCACGTCGGGCTTCAGCTGGCTGTCCTCGCGGATGAGCTCGATGGCATGGCCGCCGAGCTTGCCGCCCTGCTCCTCCAGCAGCAGGTTGAAGCCATCCAGCATGTCCTGCCCCACCGCCGCGGCCGGGCCCGAAAGCTCGCCGATAAAGCCGATTTTGATTGGATCGGCATGGGCCGCCGCCGCAAACGACAACGACAATGCCGAAGCCGCCAACGCGGCATGAATCATTTTCTTCAAGATTTGTCTCCTGGGTTTTCAAGTTTCTAATAATGAACTGCGGTACTGCACACGAAGAGCTCCCGATCCAAGACCCGGAGCTCCCCCGCAACAACCGCTGGAGCCTTCGGCTCCGGCAATGATTTCGGGCCGCGTCCTGAGGCGCAAGTCTCGGCCTGCGCACGCGGCTTGCGCTTTGGCGCGGGTTCAGTGCATCTCGGCGGCAACCGGGTCGGGCGCCGCCACGGCGCCGGCCGCGCGAGCTCCGGGCGCAGCGGCTTTCTCCGCGCTGCGTTGCGCCTCTTCCTTGAGCATGCGCTCGATGCTGCGGCGCATGCGCACCGGCCCCGCATCAATGCTCAGCAACACCGGCTTCATCGCCCAGAAATCCGAATCGCCGATCGCCTCCTGCTGAGCGTCGATCATGGGCAGATCCTGCATCTCGAAGGCATAGCGCCGCATTTCCCGGAACTTCTTGTCGGCTTCAGGGGGAAGGCTGGTGCCGGCCGGCATGGCGGCGGCAAAATGGTAGTGGGTGGTCTTTTCGGTTTCGGGGGTCAGAATATGCACCCCGTAGTACCAGCCATGGTCTTCACGCTTGCCGCCGACCTCGTGCACGCCGGTATCCAGCAGGAAACAGCTTGGCGGAATCCAGCGCATATTGGTCCACATATCCACCGGCTTGCCGTCGCGGCGGTACAGCATGTCGAAGATGCCCGGCACCGAGATATTGGGCATCCAGCGGTTGCACTGCAGGTTGTCGCCGTCCTCGACCAGCTCCTGGTCGGCGCCCACCTGCTCCGGGCTGCCCAGGTAGCCGTCGTGCACGTAGGTGATATGGCTGAGATCCAGCAGGTTCTCGCCCATGAGCTCGTAATGCGCCGGAATGTTCAAATGGCCGAAGCTCGTGCCATAGCCCGAGCCTTCGTCCAGTACGCTGTAGTCGGGGATCTTCGCCGGATCGGCGGGCTCGTCGCCCATCCAGATCCAGATCATGCGGTGCCGATCGGCCACCGGATAGCTTTTCACCTTGGCCGCCGCCGGGATTTTTCCCTCGCCGTGCGGGTTCTTGACACACTGCCCCGTACAGTCGAACTCCAGGCCGTGGTAGGCGCACTGCACGCCATCGTTCACGATCTTGCCCAGATGCAGAGGCACGAAGCGGTGCGGACACCGATCCTGCAACGCCGCGACGTCGCCGTTTTGCTTGCGGTAGAAAACCACCGGCTCGTCGAGCAGCTTGCGATGAAACAGCTCGCCCTCTTTGACGTCGTCGCTCCAGCACGCCACATACCAGGCGTTTTTGATAAATGCCATTGTCGTCTCCTTGATCGAACAAATGCTCGCGCCCGCGGCCTTTGGCGCCGACCCCACCCGGACTCGGCCCGCAAGCGATCTTGCTCATTCCTGCTGATTGATTTTCCGTAAAATTATCACAAACAGAGTAGACGGTTTGTTTTTATTTGTATCAACAGCGTAACTGAACCGCCTTTTTAGAGCAGGGCTTCCTCGACAAGCTCGATCCAGTGCCGCACGGGTGTGCGCGCCGCGCTGCTCAGGTGCGTCTGGCAGCCGATATTGGCCGTGGCGACCACGTCAGGCTTGTCGGCCTCCAGAGCATCCAGCTTGTTGTTGCGCAGCGTCGTGGCCAGTTCGGGTTGGGTTATGGAATAAGTACCCGCCGACCCGCAGCACAAATGCGCATCCCGCACGCGCGCCAGGTCGAACCCCAGCGACGCCAGTATGCGTTCCACGGAGCCGCCAAGTTTCTGGGCATGCTGCAATGTGCACGGGCAGTGGAAGGCCACTTTCATGTGCGGATCGGCGCGCAGTTCGGTCAGCGGCTCGGCGGCGATGACTTCGGCCAGGTCGCGGGTCAGGCTGCTGACGCGCCGGGCCTTTTCCGCGTAGGCGGGGTCGTGGCTTAGCAGATCCGCGTATTCCTTCACAAAAGCGCCGCAGCCGCTGGCTGTCATCACGATGGCCTCGGCGCCACCTTCGATGGCCGGCCACCAGGCATCGATATTGCGCCGCGCGCGCGCCAGCCCTTCTTCCTGCGCGTCCAGGTGATAGTCGGTGGCGCCGCAGCAGCCGGCGCTGGCGGCCGCCACAACACTGATGCCAAGCCTGTCCAGCACACGGGCGGCCGCCGCGTTCGTATTGGGCGACAGCGCGGGCTGCACACAGCCCTCGAGCATGAGGACCCTGCGTCCATGCCGCGCGGGCGGCCTCGCCTTCGCCACAGCCGCCCGCGCCGGAATTTTTGCCTGCCAGCCTGCGGGCAAGCAGGGACGAAGCCAGCGTCCGGCCTTCAAGGCCGCGCCGAACGCGGCACGCCGGGGGACCAGAAGCCGCAGCCAGCCTCGCAACAGCCTTTGCTTCCATGGCCTGGAAACGTGCTCCGCCATCTGGGCGCGCCCGATATCGAGCAGCGAGTGATACCGGACGCCCGACGGACAGGTCGTTTCGCAGTTCCTGCATGTCAGGCAGCGATCCAGATGCCGTTGCGTCTTTTCGCTTGCCTGCCCGCCTTCGAGGAACGACTTGATCAGATAGATGCGCCCGCGCGGACCATCCAGTTCGTCGCCCGTGATCTGGTAGGTTGGGCAGGTTGCGTTGCAAAAGCCGCAATGCACACAGGACCTCAGGATGCTTTCGGCCTCTTGGGCACGTCGCAGGCCTTTGATGTTTTCGCTTAGATTGGTTTGCATTGCCGCTCTTCAGATTTCGGGGTACATGCGTCCCGGATTGAAAATACCGTGCGGGTCCATGCTGGCTTTCAAGCGCTTCTGGATGCGCAGCATCGCCTCGGGCAGCGGATGGAACGGCTCGATGCCCGGGCCGGGGGTGAAGCACGTGGCATGCCCTCCCAAGGACTGAGCCAGCCCGCGTATTTCCTGGGCATGCGCATCGCTCTTGAGCCAGCGCTGGGCGCCGCCCCAATCCAGCAGGCTCTCGCCGGGCAGTTCGACGACAGGCGCATCGACCGGAACCGAAAGGCGCCATAAAGGCCGGCCGTCCCCAAAGAACGGCAAACGCTGTTCGCGCAGGTCGCTCCAGATTTGCAACGCTTCGTCTTCGCCCCCCATCTGGCCGCAGGCGGCCTGCACGGAGCCCGCCCCGCCCTCGAGCCGCACATGCAGCCTGCCGGCCATGTACAGCGCGCCAGTCAGGGGCAAAGCGGCACGGCGCCAGCGGGACAACGCGGCCGGGACCTCGCCGGCTTCCATATCGAAATACAGGCAGTGCGATTCACGCGCCTTGGGCAGCACCTTCAACGACAACTCGGTCAGCACGCCAAGGCATCCGAAACTGCCCGCCATCAGCCGCGAAACATCGAAGCCGGCCACATTCTTCATGACTTCGCCGCCGAACCGCAAGTGCCTGGCCTGGCCGGTGACAAGGCGGCAGCCCAGCACGAAGTCCCGCACCGAACCCGACCATGGCCTGCGCGGCCCGGCAAGGCCGCTGGCCACCGCCCCCCCTACCGTTGCGTTTCCCGCGTATTCGGGCGGCTCGCAAGGCAGCATCTGCCCTTGAGCATCCAGAACCGCATTCAGCTCGGCAAGCGGCGTGCCCGCGCGAACCGTCACGACCAGTTCGCTTGGATCGTATTTCACGATGCCGCGATGACCACGGACGTCGAGTTCGGCCGCTTCCACCGGACGGCCCAGCATGGCCTTGCTGTTTCCACCGCGGATACGCAGCGTCGCTCCGTCCGCAATCGCCTGTCGTACCTGGTCCACCAGGCGGCCGGCGATATCCGCCGAACGATCGCCCCCGCCCATTAAAAACGCTCCAGTTCTGGATGCGCCATTTTTCCCGCGTGCACGTGCATCGACCCGAACTCGGCGCAACGATTCAGTGTCGGGATATTCTTGCCGGGATTCAACAGCCGATGCGGGTCGAAGGCTTCCTTCAAGGCATGAAAGTATTGCAGCTCGTCGCTGTCGAACTGCGCGCACATCTGGTTGATTTTTTCGCGGCCCACGCCATGCTCACCCGTAATCGTCCCGCCCACTTCCACGCACAGTTCGAGGATCTTCGCGCCGATGTCTTCGGCCCGCTGCATCTCGCCCGGCATATTGGCGTCGAACAGGATCAATGGGTGCATATTGCCATCGCCTGCATGAAACACGTTGGCGACCCGCAGGCCATATTCTTCGGACAGCTCGGCAATTCGCTTCAATACACGGGGCAGCTCTTTGCGCGGGATGGTGCCGTCCATGCAGTAATAATCGGGAGAAATCCGCCCCACCGCCGGAAAGGCGTTCTTGCGGCCGGCCCAGAAGCGCTGGCGCTCTTGCTCGTCTTTGGCCACACGCACCTCGACGGCGCCCGCCGCGTGCAGGACGGCGCCGACCCTGGCGCAATCCTCGGCGACGTCGGCCTGCGCGCCGTCGAGTTCGCACAACAATATGGCCTGCGCATCGACGGGATAACCGGCGTGGACGAAGTCTTCCGCCGCCCGGATGGCAAGGTTGTCCATCATTTCCAGGCCTGCGGGCACAATGCCCGCGCCGATGATCATGGCGACCGCGGCGCCCGCCTTCTCCACATCGTCGAAGCTGGCCAATAGCACCTTGGCTGCTTGCGGCACGGCCAGGAGCTTTACCGTGACCTCGACCACCACGCCCAGCAGGCCTTCCGAGCCGGTGAACAGGGCGACCAGGTCGAACCCGGGGCAGTCCAGCGCCTCCGACCCCAGCGTCAGGATGTCGCCGTCGATGGTCACGACGGTAACCTGGAGAATATTGTGCAGTGTCAGGCCGTACTTCAGGCAATGCACCCCACCGGCGTTTTCGGCCACGTTTCCGCCGATGGAACAGGCTATCTGGGACGAAGGGTCGGGCGCATAGTACAGCCCGAAATCCGCCGCCGCCTGGGAAATCGCCAGATTGCGCACCCCCGGCTGCACCCGGGCGACACCCGCGGCGGCGTCGATGGAAAGAATGCGGTTGAAGCGCGCCATGACCAGCAGGATGCCCTTTTCCAGCGGCAGAGCGCCGCCCGACAAGCCGGTTCCCGCCCCGCGCGCCACCACCGGCACGCCATGGGACGAGGCAAATCGTAATATGGCCTGCACCTGCTCGACAGTTTCGGGCAGTACCGCCAGCATGGGAACCGTGCGGTAAGCGGACAAGCCATCGCATTCGAAAGGCCGCAGGTCTTCCAGTTCGTGCAGGATGCGCAGGTCTGGCACGGTGGCCCTCAACACCCGCAGGACCGCCTGCTTATCCACGTTCGGCAACTCGCCGTCAACCCGCTCGTCGTACAGTAGGCTCATGCCTCAACACCTCTTTTCATATGGCTCCCAGGGCAGACAGCACGATGCTCCACCAGAAACCGTGCCTTGTCCATATGAAAATCAACTGGACAGACCACTTTTTAAAAGCTATCTTCCGTATTTAAAAGAAATTTACTTATTAAAAACAAATACATGATTAAAATTCATGAAGCAAGAAATTCACATAAAACCATCTGGTCATACCAGTTTTAGTCACGAATTGGAAGCCGATAGGAATCGAACCGTCGCTGACGCCGTCGCCGAGAAAATCGAACGCCTGATCGTCGACAACGTGCTCAAGGCCGGCCAGATGCTTCCCTCGGAAAGGCGCTTGACCGAAAAGCTGGGCGTGTCGCGCGCGGCGCTGCGCGAAGGGCTCAATCTATTGCGGGCCCGCGGCCTGATCACGACCTCCCACGGCAAAGGCTCGTTCGTCGCCAACCTGATGTCCGAAGCCGTACAGACAACGCCCATGTTGCATCTTCTGGACTCCCAGCCGCGCACGCTGTTCGACCTGCTGGAAGTGCGGGAGCTCCTAGAGGCCGAATCGGCCCGGCTGGCCGCGCTGCGCGGCACGCAGGCCGACTATGCGCTGATCGCGCGCCGCTATGAGCAACTGACCGAGGCCCAGGGCCGCGAAACCACCCCGCAGGCCCATGCCAGGCTGGACCACGCTTTCCACCTTGCCATCTACGAAGCCTCTCACAATCCCGTGCTGGTTCACACCTTGGGTTCGCTGACCAATCTGCTGCTAAGCTCGGTCTTCGCCTCGGTCAACAACCTTTACCACCGCGAGGCACAAAAAAAGCAGATCGACCGCCAGCATGCCCGCCTGTTCCAGGCGGTAACCGGGAAACTGCCCGAGCAAGCGCGCAAAGCCGCGCAAGACCATATCCGGGGCATCAGAAAAAACCTGGAAGAAATCGAACGGGAAGAACAGCGCCTGATCCGCGCCACGCTGAGGCTGGAAGAATGGACCTAGCCTTGGCGCAAACACCGTGCCTCGGCGGCGCAGCAACGTCACCGCCGCGAGCGAAACACCCCTGACGATATAATCGGCTCGACCAGTCTCAATCCGAACCCCACCGCGCATGGCTTCCAGAAAGAACCCCTCCATCGATCAAGACACCACGCCAGAGCCGGAATCGTCCGACGCTTTGCCCTTGCTCGATGGCCGCGTTCCCGAGCCCGTCAAGGCACAGCGGCGCACGCAGGAGGATCGCAGCCGCGACGCCAAAGAGCGTCTGCTGGCCGCCACCATAAGCGTCCTGCGGCGCAAGGGCTACAACGGGTTGACCACCAAGGAAGTCGCCAAGACGGCCGGGCTTTCCAACGGCGCCCTGATGCATCACTACGCCAACAAGGCCGAACTCGTCATCGCGGCGACGGCCGCGGTGTACGACGAATGCATCATCCGCGGGCAGCGTCTGGCCCGCACCCCTCAAGCGGTAAAGAAACCGATCGAAAGTTTCATCTCCGACCAGCTAAGCGTGTATTTCGACTGGCCCTTCCACACCGCGCTGGAAGTCATCGTCGTGTCGCGCACCGACCCCGAGCTCATGGCCCGCATCTACCCGGTCATGGATCACTACCGCAAGACCACCAACGCGCTTTGGCTGGAAGTCTTCAAGAAGGCAGGCCACTCGCCGCAGCAGGCCCGCACCATACTCAACCTTTCGCTGAACATGGTGCGCGGCATGGCCGTCAACCGCATGTGGGCCAAGGACGAAACCTACTACGACGACTGCCTGAAAGACTGGATAAAAATCGTCAACGAGAAGTTTCCGGTGGGCAAGCCCTCGAGGCAGGCAGGCAAGCTCCCTGGCCCTTGAAGCGAAACAAACTACCGGCCCGAAGCACAAATCCACAGAGCTGTTCCTTATTGACAATAGCCGCGAAGCGCGGCAGCATGTCTCCAAACAAGGGGCTTCGGTCGGAGACAACTCACAAGCGCCGCGCGGGCGGCAAAAAACGGCCCAAGCCGTCAGCCATGCCGCACCCAAGCATCAGCAACGCCCCAACGTTTCCCCGGCTGCCGCATAACGCTGACGAGCATGTCCAGCGTATCCGGCATTCACGCCGTGAAGCTATTCCTTCTCATCCGTAGTGCCCACATAGCGGCACGCGGCGCTGGTACACGCTGTTTACATGTCCCGAGGACGGACACACGAGGCAAGCATGAAAGAGTCCCTGCTCAATATCAGACAACTGCGCTACTTCGCCAAAGTCGTTGAAACCGGCAGCATCACCCGGGCCGCCGAACAGCTCTATATCGCCCAGCCGGCTCTCAGCCTGAGCATACGGCAACTGGAAGAAACCGTCGGAGTGCCGCTGTTGCAGCGCCACTCACGCGGAGTCGACGCCACCCCCGCGGGCGAACTGCTCTATTCGCGCACCTGCGCCCTGTTTGGCTATATGGAGCAGATGCGGACCGACGTGTCGCGCTTTGGGCAACAGCCCCGTCAACTGCTGAACCTGGGCATGCCTTCCAGCCTCGTCATGCTGATAGGCACCGAAGCCATAGTCATCGGCCGCGAGCAGCTTCCCAATGCCTCGGTCTGCCTGCGTGAAGATCCCAGCTTCGTCCTGGTGGATGCCGTGGAAAACAAGGAAATCGACATTGCATTCGCCTACTCGGTTGCCGAACGCCCCGGCATCCATCTAACCCCGGTGCTCCGCGAAGAGCTTCTGCTCGTAACTCGAGCGGATCAGGCGCCTAAAGAAGAAATCGTGACACTGGAACAAGCGCTTGACCGGGACATGGCAACAGGAGGCAAGCGCGACGCAGGGCGCTGCATCATGGAACATGCCGCCGGAGAACGCGGGCTGCCATGCGAAATCATGTACGAAATGCAATCCATTGCCGGCCTGCGTGAAATCATGCTGCGCGGCATGGCGGCCAGTGTCCTGCCCTACGGCTCCGTGGCGCGTGAGGTTGCCAGCGGCAAACTGGTGGTACGACGCATCGACGACCCACTGATGACCCAGACCATGTACGTCGTCCGCTCGGCACGCACGCCCGGTTCTCCCTTCCTCGACGAGGCTAGTGTCATGCCGTATTTGTCGGATCTGATCGACATGATTGTCGACCGTCAGGACGGTCTGGCTCGTAGAATCGATGCGCGCGCGCCAGTGGCGGGCTATATCTAGGGTCGGGAGCCCGCCCAGGCTCAAACATCAACTGCGCGCCGATAGATACCAATCGAGAATTTCAGAACCTGTGGCGAACCAGGCACCACCGGTATCGCGGATATGCTGCAGAGCCCGGTCGAAGGGCTTGCTACGATGCGGATGGCCGATCAGGAACGGATGTATGGAAATCGCCATGACCCGTGCACTGTCCGCCGCATCCTCATGCAGCACATCGAATGTGTCGCATATCATTTTGGCAAACTGCTCGCCGCTTTGCTTCAGATCCAAAAAGCAGGGAATGTCATTGATCTCGATCGCATAGGGCAAGGAAATCAAAGAGCCGCTCTTTACCTTGAACGGATAGGGCTGTTCGTCGTTCACCCAGTTGGCCGTATATTCTATGCCCGCCTCGGCCAGCAAGTCGGGAGTATTGGCGGTTTCACTCAGTGCGGGGCTGAGCCACCCCCGGGGACGCTTCCCGGAGGCTTCATGGATGGTGTCGATGACATGCTTGATGAGCTCGCGCTCTTCATCCATTTCCAGCTTGGTGATCAACTGAGAATTGTTCTTGCCATGCGCCATCCACTCCCAGCCGTGTTCGTTGCCGGCCTTGATGAGCTGGGGATAAAAGCGGCAGACATCCGAATTGAGCGCCGCGGTTCCCCGAACACCGTGCTTGTTCATGATGTCGAGCATACGCCAGAACCCGACGCGCGGGCCGAAATCGCGCCATGAATAGTTGAGAACGTCGGGAACCAAGCCCGCCGTGACGCCCGTCAACGAGGTAGAAGGTCGATCGAATAAAAAATGCTCGACGTTGGGTATGACCCAAACCGCAACCCGTGCACCGTTGGGCAGTTTAAGCGGCGGGCGCTCGGTAATGGGCGAATAATCGAATCTGTTTGGCTCTTGCATTGATAAGTCTCCGTCTTTTATATGTCGGGGAAAATCGCCTGGGATCCCCCCGGAGAAAACCTGTCGTTCAGGCGACCCTCAGGTAGTCCAGCGTTTCGCTCAGGCCGACGACATCGCAGTACTTTGCCTGTAGGTCGAAAAGGCTTTGCTCGTGCGCGGCGCGTGACCGATCTCCGACGGCCTCGCGCACGATGATGGGGCGGAATCCGTTTTGCACGGCGTCCACCGCCGTGCCGCGCACACAGCCGCTGGTCGTGCAGCCGACGATGATGACCGTATCCGCGCCGTGCGCCACCAGCCGCGACAGCAAGTCGGTGCCGAAAAAGCAGGACGCGTATTTCTTGATCAGCAATGAATCGCCATCCTGGTAGTGCAGTCGCGAATCCAGTTCCACGGCGGGCGTGCCGCTGCGCAGTGTGGCTGACCCGGTCTGCTTGAGCACCCAGATCCCGCCGTCCTTCAGTCCCGCATCGTCGTAGGCGGTCGTCGTGAAGAAAATAGGGGCTTTGGCCGACCGGCAGGCGTCGATTACCTGGTTCGCGACGATGATCTCGTCATCCAGATTCGATCCCAAGGGCATGTCCGGATCGGTGAAGGCCTGGATGATGTCGACCACGATAAGCGCCGCGCGCTTGCCAAAGCCGATGGCCTGCCCGAATCCGCGCTGCCGGAAAAACTCTTCATCTGAAATCGTTTGGTTCTGCACGTAAATCTCCTTGATGATGCAACCACTGTGCTTTTCGCCCGCAGCCAAGCTGATAGAGCCGCATGGCCAGGTGCGGGCCATCCGCAATGGCAACGGCCAGCAGAATTGCGCCCGTTGCCACGTCGTGCACGTAAGGCTGCACCCCCAGCGAGGTCAGCCCCGTACGCAAGACACATAAAATCAACACCCCGGCGGCAATTCCAAGCGGCCGCCCCACGCCGCCCGACAAGGACACCCCGCCCAGAATCGCGGCGGCGACGGCCGGCACCAGAATGTCCGCCACCGCGCCCGACGGCGATGCGGACAGCAGGCCGAAACTGAGCATGGCGCCAGCCAAAGCAGCCAAGGCCCCCGAGCAGGCAAAGACGCCCAGTTGTATGGCATGGGGATTGACGCCGGCCACCACAGCGCCCTGCCGGTTGCTGCCTGCCGCGACCAAGTCGCGGCCGACCCTGGTGTACCCAATGATTGACGCTGCGACAAGGAACAACACCACCACGACCAGCGCCCTCAAGGAGATAAAACCCAGGACCGGTGCATTGACGGCAATGGCGACTTCCATGTTCTCGAAAGGAATGGTCTGGTTGCCCGTAATGACATACGAGGCGCCGATGAAGGTAAGCAGTCCCCCCAGGGTGACCGGAACCGACCCCAGCCTTAGCCAGACCATGATGGCCGCCTGCGCGAGACCGCCAAGCGCGCCGACGCACAATGCCGCCAGCACGCCCAGCACGGCCGAATCGTTTCCCGCTAGAACAGCCACGCATCCGCCCAGGCCCATCATGCCCGCCACGGACAGATCGAATTCACGCATGAGCATCGTCAGGCCCAGTCCCAAGGCCACCAGACCGATTGTGGCGAAATGCTGGAATATGCTCGATGCGCTGCGCATCGACAGGAAATTACCCGCCCCCAGCAGAACGCTGAAGACAATGACGACCAACGCCAGCAATAAATAAGGACGCAGCACGGGACGCGCCAGCAGTCGATGGATGCTCTTCATCGCCTTCCCCTCCGGGACTGCAGCAGAATAGCCGCCAATACGATGAGGCCGATGAACAGATACTGATACTGGACATCCAGCCCATGCAACAACAGCAGGCTCTGCAATACTCCGATGAATACGACGCCGGCCATGGTGCGCAACACCGAGCCGTGGCCGCCGCCGATGGCGGTTCCTCCCACAAGGACCGCGGAAATCGCGGAATAATCGAAGCCCACGCCGAACTCCATGGAGCCCGATCCGTAGCGCGCGGCAAGCAATATCCCTGAAACTCCGGTAAAGAGTCCGGCGGCAAGATAACTACCGGCCACCGTGCTCCATGGCCGTATGCCGGCCACTACCGCCGCGTCGATGTTGGCTCCCACGAGAATCACGTTCTGGCCGAATTTCGTCAAACGCAAAACGGCTTCTCCGGCAACGACCGCCCCCAAAAACACCAGAAGAGGTATCGGTACGCCCGCCAAGCGGCCTTTGAGCAGATTCAGGGCGTCTGCATGAACGTAGATGCTTTGCCCGCCGGCGATGTACTGCGCCACGCCAAGCATCAGGCTGAGAAACGCAATGCTGACAATCAACGGATTGGCCCGAAACACCCCGATCAACAGGCCCTGAGCCGCTGTGAGCGCCATCGCCAGGACGAGCCCGGCCCCGGCGGCCAGGACAAAGCCATGGCCAGAAAGATAAGCGACCAGCATCGCCGTCGCCGCGCATGTAGCGCCCAGCGAGAACGACATGATATTGCCCGACAACGTAATGAACGTCATGCCCACCGCCACGCAGCCGATCAGCGACAGCGTGCCGGTAAGAGCAATGAGGTTGGGCAGGCTGGCAAAGCCCGAAGTCGTGAAAGCCGCGATGACAAGCACGGCCAAAGCTGCGCACGTGACCCAGGTTTGCATATCGGGGGAGCCCGCCCGCTCGAGCCGGCGCCTCGGCATGCTGGAAGATGCAGAGACGCTCATACCGCCTTCTCCAGGGGCTGCTCGCTGTGCGTGATGTCGGACAATAGGCGGTTGCGCGAAATATCCGGCCGCGCATACCGCGCCACCTGCCGGCCTTTGAACATCGTGATCACCACATCCGCCATGCCCGCCACCTCTTCAATATCCGTCGACATCATGACAATGCAAAAACCTTGATCGCAAACCCGGCGCATGAGCCCATAGATTTCGGCGCGAGCACCCACATCGACTCCCCGCGTTGGCTCGTTCAGCAACAGAACGCCAAACTCGCTATCCGTCAAGGAACGGGCCACGGCAATCTTCTGCTGGTTGCCGCCGCTGAGATCGCCGGCGGTCGAGCTCAGCCTGGCGGGGTCCAGCGCCACCTTGACGCAGGCGTCATGCGCCAGTTGATCCAGTTTCCGCTGCGAAATGAAGCCCGCCGTTGCGATACGCTCCAACTGGGAGGCCAGCAGATTGAGCCGTACTGGCAGATCCAGGAAAATTCCTTCGCCGGCCCGGTCCTCGGACACGAACCGGACATTGGCCCGCACCGCCTCGCCGACAGAGCCAAGACGCATGGGACGACCGCCCACCATGACCCGTCCGGTGGCGTTGTAGACCAGTCCCGCCAGCGCTCGCACGGCTTCCGCCGCCCCCGAGCCTATCTGGCCCGAAAGACAGACGACCTGCCCCCGCAGCGCCTGAAAGGAAAGGGCATGCACGATGCCCGGCACGGCAAGATTCGAAACCGCCAAGCCCGTTTCGGCGCTCGGGCTTCCGGCCGGCGGATACATCTGTCCCAAGGAGCGGCCCAGCATCATCTCGATCAGGCTTTCCCGATCCACCTGGGCAATCGGCAGGGTCGCCACCTCGGCGCCATTGCGCAATACGGTCACGTTGTCGCAGATCTCGAAGACTTCCGCCAGGCGATGAGTAATGAAAATAACGGAGCAGCCCAGGCCTCGGACACGCCTCAGCGCTGCGAAGACCCGCTCGATTTCGCCATCGCTGAGCGTGGCCGTCGGTTCGTCCAGCAAAAGCACACGTGCCTTGCGCGCAAGCATGCGCGCGATTTCAAGCAATTGCCATTCGCCCAGTGAAAGCTCGGCAGCCAGAGTCCCCAGGGCAAACTGATCCAGCCCGACCACTTCCAATGCCTCGGCCGCTTGCCGGCGCAGGCTTGCACGCCGATGCAGGAACGGCACGTCGCGATGGCCGAGCAAGACGTTGTCCAATACAGAGAGATGAGGAATGATGCTCAGCTCCTGGGACACGAAGGCTATTCCGTCGGCTTGCGAATCTCGAGAGCTTTTGTAATGCCTGGCTACGCCATCGACCAGGATTTCACCGGCATCGGGACGATGGATTCCCGTCAACAACTTGACCAAGGTGCTTTTGCCCGCGCCATTCTCACCGCACAGGGCGCGAATTTCGCCCTGTGCAACGGAAAACGAAGTAGGCCGTAGCGCCTGGATCGTGCCGAATGCCTTTTGAACATTGCGGGCTTCAAGTACCTGCGTCATGCTGACTCGTCCGCTTAATACGTGCAGGCGTCCGCGTACTCGGCCAGATTGGCCTTGGTAATGGCCGCCATCTTCAGATAGTTGTGCTTTTCGACAGGCTTGCCATTCAGGAAGTCGACGACTGTCGCAACGGCCGCCTTGCCCGTACGCACCGGCATTTGCGTGGCAGTGCTGTATTGCTCGCCGTTGCGAATGTGATCCACACCGAACTTCATGCAGTTTGAACTGACGACGACCAACTCGCCCTTGCCTGTTCCCAAGGGCACACCCGCCGCCTTGGCCGCCAATATGACTCCGTGCGCCATGTTGTCCGCCATGCCGTAAACGGCATCCAGCCCGCCCTGCGCGGCGAAGCGCGCGAACAACTGGCCGGCGATGCGTTCGCTGGCCGCGGTATCCCATTTGGCATCTTCGGTAGCCACGATCTTGATCTCGGGGTGAGCGGCCACGGCCGCCTTGAAGCCCTGCAGACGCCGTGGCGCAACGCCTTCGGCCAAGGAGCCGGTGACGAGAGCCACCTTGGGATTCTTGCGGTCTTTCAGGGCGGCTGCGAGCGCCTCCCCGGTCAGTTTCCCCAGAACCACGTGATCTTCGCCGATAAACGACTCGTAAAGGCCGTCATTGCCGTCGGCCACCGGGGAGTTGACGACAAAGACAGGCAGCTTGGCGTTTTTGGCCGCGACCAGGGCCGGGATGATGCCCCGTTCGCTGATGGGCGTAATGACCAGCGCGTCGTATCCCTTGGCGATCACGTCGTTGACCTGCTGGCTCTGCAAGGCGGCATCGTAGGGGCTGGTCAGCACGGTGGCTGCCATGCCGTTCTTTTCGCTTTCGGACTGGATGGTCGCGGCCAGGGCCGCGATAAAGGGATTGCTTGTCGTTGCGGTCAGGTAGGCGATGCGCTTGCCATTGACCTGCGCTTGCGCCGACGCCATGCCCAACGCAAGGCTGACGGCCGCAAAAAATGAAAATAGGGCGGAAGGCTTGATACGAATCACGGCTTGCTCCTCGTTCTTGTCATGATCAAGGACGCTGGCCGTCGCACCTGCGAAAACCTCGTCCCGTTCACGAATTGGAGCATCGCGCCGGACGAGGGTCTAATACTATTTATATGCCGGTAGCCATACAATTTTTTATGGCAGGGTTAACCCCTCATGCGCGGCTCCCCACGGGCCACGACGAGAGCGCAATGTGAAGCAAGAACGAAACGAGCCGGCCGCGCCCGGCTCGGCAGCCAGCAACCGCTACTTGGCCTTTACGCTGGCCAGTTTTTTGTTGAAGGCATCCAGCGGCATCGCGCCGCCGACCCGGCTGCCGTCGGCGAAAATTATGGTCGGCGTGCCCCGCACGCTCAGCTTATGCCCCAGCGCCAGCAACTGGTCGATGGGCGCATCGCATTGCGCTTGCGCCGGTGTCTTGGCATTGACCATCCAGTCGCGCCAGGCGACCGCCTTATCCTTCGCGCACCAGATATTGCGCGCCTTTACGGTGGAATCCGGCGCGAGGATGGGGTACAGCAAGGTGTAGATGGTAATGTTGTCCACGCTTTCAAGCGTGCGGTGCATCTGCTTGCAATACCCGC
The DNA here is from genome assembly GCF_035555955.1 of Eoetvoesiella sp. Classification (NCBI taxonomy): domain Bacteria; kingdom Pseudomonadati; phylum Pseudomonadota; class Betaproteobacteria; order Burkholderiales; family Alcaligenaceae; genus Eoetvoesiella; species Eoetvoesiella sp. The sequence goes on from NZ_DATMGA010000013.1 coordinate 58,520, forward strand.
AATTCGGGTCTTCGAACATGGCGATCTTGCGCGAGCCATTGCCCTTTACCTGCTTGATCGCCATGTTCAGCGGCAGCGTATCGAACGGCACCTCCGACAGCTTCGCCAGATGCTGGGCCGTCAAGTCCACGCGCGCCTTCGCGTCGATCAGCGAGCCTTGCAGCACGTAGTCGGCGTTCGCGTCGGTGTACATCAGGTTCATGTCCACCTGCACCTCGAACAGCCCGGCGAGCGGCGTGGGGCGCACCGCCGTAACCTGGATGCCGGCGAAGCGGTGTTCGAACGCTTCCTTGACCTTGGCCAGCGCATCGGCCGAGGCGGGCTGGTCCTGCTCGGCGGGCCCCTCCACCGACATGGCCGGCGCGGCATCGCCGGCTGCCGGAGCCTTGGCATCCTGGGCGCGGGCTGCCCCCAGCATCCCCAAAGCCAGCACGCTGCCAGCCAACACCGAATACATCAAACCTGCTAACGGCCGAGCCATAATGAAACCTCTGAAACCTGAAAGTCTGAATAATATAGTAACAACATCGCGGGTCGAGCGATTATATAGGCTATGGGCCATACCAGACAGCACGCTACTCAACCGCCCGATGCGCCGCTTATCAGGAAGCGCTTGACGAAAGGCAGCCGGTCGACCAGTTGCATGCCCGCGTTGCGGGCCAGGGCCAACGGCGCCGCCTGCGATGCAAACAGGCGGTGCAGGCCGTCGGTGGCCAGGCTCATGGCCAGCACTGGTTCGGCGCGCGCGCGCCGGTAGCGGCTCAGGACACGCATCTCGCCCACGGCCCGGAACGGCTCGCGGTTGCGGATCACGTCGATCAGTTGCTCGGCATCCGCCAGCCCCAGGTTCAGACCCTGGCCGGCCAGGGGATGCACGCGGTGGGCCGCATCGCCCACCAGCGCGACGCCGGGCGCCACCATGCCGCTTTTTTCCAGGAACAGGGGAAAACCCGCCAACACACCACGCACCGTCAGCCGGCCCAATCGCCCCTGGCTGGCTTCCAGCAGGCGCAGTTCAAGCTGGGCATTGCGTTCGGCCTCGGGCAAAGCCTGCAGCGCATCGGCCTGGGCCCGAGGCATGGACCACACCATGGAGACCTGGTGTCCGTCAGCGGTATCGGGCATGGGCAGCAAGGCCAGCACGCCATCGAAGGTAAACCACTGCAAGGCGGCGTTCAAGTGCGGCAGCTCGGCGGTAAGATGCACGACCAGGCCGGTGGCGTGATAGGCCTTGGACTCATGGCTGATGCCCGAGGCGGCGCGCACCGGCGAGCTTGCGCCATCGGCGCCCACCACCAGGCCAGCCGGAATGCGCCGGCCCGTGTCGGTCACAACCGCGCCGGATTCCAGGCCCTGAAACTTCTCGGCTTGCCAGGCGATGCCGAAAACCTGCACAGCCTGCCGCAACACGCGCTCCAGCTCGCTGGATTCGACGATCCAGGCCAGGGTGGGCATGGCGGCCTGCCAGGCACGCAGCGCCACCTGCCCGCTTGCGTCTCCGAACACTTCCATGGATTCCACCGGCGTTATCCGCGCGGCATCCAGCATGCCCCATACGCCCAGGTGTTCCAGGAAACTCTGGCTGGAGGGCGATATGGCGTAAACGCGCGGGCAATACTGGCCGGGCACCGCCGGCGGCGCGGCTACGCTGGGGCCTAGCAGCGTTACCCGCAGCCCCGCCTTGGTCAGCCCCAGCGCCGTGGCCAGGCCGACGATGCTGGTTCCGCATACGACGATGTTTTCGGTATTCATATAGGGCTTACCTAGCAGAAGGCGCGCCGCCCTGCTTGGGCCACAGCACCCACATTTCGCCCTGCTGCTTCATGCGGCCGGCCTGCGCTCCGGCTTCTTCGCCGAAGCCCCAATAGAAATCGGTGCGCGCGGCGCCCCGTATGGCGGCGCCGGTATCCTGCGCAAACACCAGGCGCTGCAAGGGCTTCTTCGAAGCCGGATATTGCGTGGACAGGAACAACGGCGTTCCCAACGGCACGAAGGTCGTGTCGATGGCGACGGAGCGCTCGCCGATGAGCGGCAGGCCGTAGGCGCCCTTGGGGCCCAGCTCCGGATCGACGATGGCCTCTTCGCGGAAGAACACCATGGCGGGGTTGGCGTTGAGCATTTCCTGCACCCGGCCGGGATTGCTTTTGGCCCAAGCCTTGATGTTCTGCATGGAAGCCTGCGACAGAGGCATATAGCCTTTATCGGCCAGCCACTTGCCGATGGACGCGTAAGGGCGGCCATTGTGGTCGGCATACGCCAGGCGCACGACTTCGCCGTCGGGCAGCTGCGCACGGCCCGAGCCCTGGATTTGCAGGAAGAACGCGTCGACCGGGTCGTTGGCCCAGACAATGACGGGCGGCTGCGTGGGCGACGAAGCAATCTGGGCCCGGGTGTCATAGGGCACGACACGGTTGCCGACCAGCTTGCCCCGCACGCGCTTGCCGGCCAGCTCGGGGTACACCGCGCCCAGATCCACGGTAAGCAGGTCGGCCGGAGCGGCATACAAAGGCCATTGATAAGCCCCCTGGTGGATGCGCGAAGCGTGGATAAGAGGCTCGTAGTAGCCCGTCACCATGTTTTTCGCCGCATGCCCGGCGGGGTCCAGAAGCCGCCAGGGCTGCAGATGCTCTTGCAGGAACCGGCGCACCTGGGCGGTATCGGGGTTGCCGACGGCAATGCCCGACTGCAGCACAGCAGAGCAAACCGGCTGCCAGACCCGCGGCGTCGCCCGCGCCGGCAGAGCCAGCGAACCCGACACCGGCCGCATCAAGCCCTTGCAATTATTGACAAATGCTTTCCAGACCAGATGCAGGTCGTCGGACTGCCAGCCCGGCAAGGCCGCCCAACTGGCCTGCTGGAATTTTCCGGCCAGGGCACGGGGCTTGGTGTCCCGCATGGCGGCCAGATCGGGAACTCGCAAGGGCTGTTCGACCAGGTTTTCAGCCTGCCCGACGGAGGGCGCCGGCGTCACTCCGGACTCGGGCGGCACCGTGCTGCACGCGGCCAGAAGCGCCAGCAGCGCGGACGAAAGCAATAGTTTCTTCATGGACATCGGTAAAGGGGAAAGCGATTCAATGCAAGGTGCGCGGCATGGCCAGGACGAATTCGTCGATGGGCACCTCGAACGGAATGCCATTATCGCCCACGCAATGGTAAGTACCGCGCATGGTGCCTATGGGTGTTGGTAAGGGACAGCCACTTGTGTATTCGAATGTTTCGCCCGGATTCAGCAAAGGCTGCTGCCCCACGACCCCCAGGCCGCGCACTTCCTGCACGTTTTGCCGGCCGTCGGTGATGACCCAGTGGCGGCTGATGACCTGGGCCGGATGCGCGCCGTTATTGGTGATTCGGACCGTGTAGGCGAATACGAACTGCTGTTCGTTGGGATCGGATTGTTCGGGCAGATATTGCGGCGTCACGATAACGGACAGGTCGTAAGGCTTCATGTAAAAATTCCCGATAATAGGGTTAACAGGCCCTAACCTGCAATAATGGCGCTTGCGCCAGTTTTTTCTTTTGCAAACGGATCCAGTTTACGCCCATGAGCACGACACCCACCACCCGCATCTCCCCCAGCCTGCTTTCCGCCGATTTCGCCCGCCTGGGCGAGGAAGTCCGCAATGTGGTCGCGGCCGGCGCCGACTGGATTCACTTCGATGTCATGGACAACCACTATGTACCCAACCTGACCATCGGCCCCATGGTGTGCGAAGCCCTGCGCCCGCACACCGACGCGCCCATCGACGTGCATCTCATGGTCGAACCCGTCGACGCCATTATCCCGCAATTTGCCAAGGCCGGCGCCAACATCATCACTTTCCATCCCGAGGCCTCCCGCCACCCCGACCGCACGCTGGGCCTCATCAAGGAACACGGCTGCAAGGCCGGCCTGGTCTTCAACCCGGCCACCTCGCTCGACTGGATGGACTACGTCATGGACAAGCTCGACGTGGTGCTGCTGATGTCGGTCAACCCCGGGTTCGGCGGCCAAAGCTTCATTCCGGCCACGCTGGCCAAGCTGGCCCAGGCCCGCCGCAAAATCCAGGCCTGGCAGGAACAGGGCGGCCAGCCCATTGCGCTGGAGGTCGACGGCGGCGTCAAGGTCGGCAATATCGCGGCCATACGCGCCGCCGGCGCCGACACCTTCGTCGCCGGATCGGCCATTTTCGGGCAGCCGGACTACAAGGAGGTCATTGCCGCCATGCGCGCCGAAATCCTCAAGGGCGAAACCATTTCCGTCTGAAGCCGCGCCAAGAACATGCCATATACCGCTGTATTGCTGGACCTGGACGGCACCCTGCTCGACACCATTCCCGACCTGGCCGACGCCACCAACGCCATGCTTGCCGATCTGGGCCTTGCGCAGCTTTCGCAGGAAACCGTCGCTTCGCTTGTGGGCAAAGGCACGAAAGCGCTTATTGCCTCGGTTCTGGCCCGCCAGGGGAAAAGCGGCGACCAGACCCTCCTGCAGGAGCGCGCGCAAGCGCTGTTCCGCCAGCACTACCACCGTTTCAACGGCCAGCGCGCCGTCCTGTATGCGGGGGTCGAGCAAGGACTGCGGGCCTTCGCGCGCATGGGCCTGAAGCTGGCCGTGGTAACCAACAAGCCCACCGAATTCACCCTGCCCCTGCTGGAACGCAGCGGGCTGGCGCCGTATTTCGAATGCGTGGTTTGCGGCGACACCTGCCCCGAGCAGAAGCCGCAGCCCGCGCCCCTGCTGCATGCCTGCGCGCAACTGGGCGCCGCGCCCGGACAGGCGGTGATGATCGGCGATTCGATCAACGATGCCCAGGCGGCCCAGGCGGCCGGCATCGCCGCCCTGGCCGTTCCGTACGGCTACAACCACGGCCAGGACGTGCAAAATCTGAAAGTCGATGATATAGTTATGTCCATCGAAGCCGCCGCGCAATGGATCAGCAAGCGCCGAACCGGCCAGGGCCAAACCGCCCTCCTGGGTTCCGCCTGATTCCTTCCAGCATCTTCGGCAACGTTCAAAAAAACAAACACCATGATCGCTACCCTGTCTTATTGCACAACTCCCAACGCCACTTGGCGTTGGTGGCGCTTGTGTTCTGGGTGGCGGTGATCCCTCCCGGCATGTAAGACCCCGTCTTCTCGTGCCGACTGCATTACCAAGCAGCCAAGCCCGGAACCATACAAATCATGGCCGGGCTTTTTTGATTCTGTCCGGTCCTTGTGCACCACAAAGCCAACCCGAGAGCACCATGACAGAAATCGAATTCAACGCACTTGCCGCCCAGGGGTACAACCGCATTCCCCTCATGGCGGAAACCTACGCCGACCTCGACACCCCGTTGTCCATCTACCTGAAGCTGGCCTACAGCGGCCCCGAGGGCGGACGCAACAGCTGCCTGATGGAGTCGGTCGTGGGCGGCGAACGCTTCGGGCGCTATTCCTTCATCGGCCTGCCCGCCAAGACCATCATCCGCGCCACCGGCACGCTGACCGAGGTCGTGCACCAGGGCAAGGTCGTGGAAACCCACGAAGGCGACCCGCTGGCCTTCATCGAAGCCTACCAGGCCCGCTTCAAGGTGGCGCTGCGCCCGGGCATGCCCCGTTTCGCGGGCGGGCTGGCCGGCTACTTCGGCTACGACACAGTGCGCCACATGGAGCCCCGGCTGGGGCCGGCCGTCAAACCCTTTCCTTCGGGCCAGGACGAAGGCACGCCCGACATCATGCTGCTGCATGGGGACGAGTTCGTGGTGGTCGACAACCTGGCCGGCCGCACCTACCTGGTCGTTTACGCCGACCCGCAACAGCCCGAGGCCTAT